>CADCUY010000495.1 GCA_902806005.1 uncultured Quadrisphaera sp.
TGCGCATCTCCGTGGTGGCGCAGGACGAGGTCGTGCAGATCGAGGACGAGGTCCGGGTCGAGCGCGTGGAGATCGACACCACGGGCACCGTCACCGGTTCCTGACCCCCGCGCCGGGGGTGCCGACCGCGGGCGGGCCCACCGACGCCCACCCTGTGTGATGTCCGCTCGCCGGAAGCGGTGATGGACCTCGAGCTGCGCCAGGCCCGCGTGGTGGTGAGCATCGCCGGGGCCGGCAGCATCCCCGCGGCCGCCGCGGAACTGTCCGTGCCGCTGCTCCGGTACCCGCGCCGCGAACCCTCCACATCGGCGGCGGGCCGCCTCGAGGAGCCCTACGGACGCGGAAGGGCCCGCACCCCTCGCGGGGTGCGGGCCCTTCCGGTGCTGCTGCGGTGCTGGGGTCAGGAGTTGCGGCGCCCGGTGCCGAGGTTGTTCGGCTCCTCGAGCTCGATCTGCTCCTTGCGGACCTCACCGGTGACGGTCTCGGTGTCGGTCACCGTCTCCTTGCCGACGCGGATGCGCTCGACCGGGACGGCCTCCTTGTCGACCACGGCGCGCTCCTCGTGGAGGACCACCTCGTGCTCCTCCTCGGAGATGGCCGGGCCGTCGTAGGCGTTGCCCCGGTTGGCGTCGGTGATCGGCTCGCGCTCGACGCGCAGCTGCTCGTGCGAGACCTGCACGTTGGCGTTCTGCTGCTCGGTCACCACGTACTTGCGCAGGCGCGCCCGGCCCGCCTCCTGGGACTGCACGCCGACGGTCAGCCGCTCCTCGGAGCGGGTCATCGCGTCGTCCGTGGTCGGGCCGGAGGTGTCGTGGCCGACGGTGCCGTGCTCGTTGCGGGTGCCGCCCCGCAGCTCGTCGCGGTCGTCGACGCCGTCGCGGTCGAGGTCGACGCCGCCCCGGCCCGTGGTGCCGGTGGTGTCGGTCGCCGTGCGGGTGTCCGTGCCCGCCGTCGTCCCGGTCGCGGTGCCGGTCGTGCCGGTCGTCGCGTAGCCCGAGGAGCCGAGGCCGTAGTGCCGGTAGAGCCGGTCCTGCTCCTCGTCGGTGATGTCCATGTCGGGGTCGACGTTGGGGGCGTCCTTGACGTGCGCCTTGGTGTAGGGCACGCGGAGGTCGTTGCCCTCGACGGTGGCCTGGGCCAGCGGCACGAAGGTGGTCTTCGAGCCGAACAGGCCCATGTGCACCGTGGCGAACGAGGGCTCGCCGGTGTCCTTGTCGGTGTAGATCTCGTCGATGCTGCCGAGCTTGGTGCCGTCGTTGTCGTAGGCGGTGCCACCTCGGACTGCGGTGAAGTCAGGCATGCGTCTCCTCCTGTGCTCTGGCGCCAGCACGCGGTCGAGTGCTGACTTACTGCGTAAGGGAACTCCTCGAGCCTGGCACGGGGTGCTCGGGCCCGCCACCCGAGATCACGACCGGGCGGACGGGGCTCCCCGGCACGCGCCGCCGGGCCCCGCGGAGGGGCAGCGGTTCGGGCGCCACCTCCTCAAGTACCCACCTGTCACGGGGATCACACCTGTTGATCACGAGTACCGCCCGAGGTCGGTGGCGTGTGAGCATGGGGACCGTGGCAGAGGGCCCCGGGCTGAGCAGGGAGCGGATCGTGCGCTCCGCCCTGGCCTTCATCGAGGAGCGGGGCCTCAAGGAGCTCACGATGCGCGAGCTCGGGGGCAGCCTCGGGGTCGAGGCGATGTCGCTGTACCGCTACCTGCCGAGCCGCGAGGCGCTGCTGGACGCCGTCGTCGAGCACGTCGTCGACGACCTGTACGGCGACCCGGGCGTGCTGCTCACTCCCCGCGACGGCTGGCAGGACTTCCTCGTGCGGCTGGCGCACGGCGTGCGCCGGATCGCCCGCACCTACCCCCAGACCTTCCCCCTGGTGGCGAGCCGGCCGCCGGCGGCGCCCTGGGTGCGCCCGCCCCTGCGCAGCCTGCGCTGGATCGAGGCCTTCCTGGCCGCGCTGACCGGGGCGGGGTTCAGCGACAGGGCCGCGGTCGACGCCTACCGCGCGTTCAGCAGCTTCCTCCTCGGCCACCTCCTGCTGGAGGTCGCGGCCCGCGGCGCCGACATCGCGGTCGCCGGCGGGGAGCAGGCGCTCGGCCCCCAGGCCCAGGCGCAGGTGCTGGCGTCCTACCCCGTGCTCCAGCGGATGAGCGGCCTCATGGCGCAGGACCGCGCGGACGTGGAGTTCGAGGAGTCGCTCGAGAACCTCCTCGACCGGCTCGACCGCCTCGTCGCCGTCCGCGCCTGAGCGCTCACGCGCGGCTCACGCCGTCACCCGGGCTGATCTCTCGGGTTGCGGCTCCGCCTTACGGTGCAAGGCTGTGATCCGGAACAGCACAGGACCCCGCACCGCGGGAGACCCCACTGCCGACACGGGCGGCTCGCCGCCCCAGGAGGACCACATGTCCCAGTCTTCAGGAGCGATGCGCTCAGACGACCCCCTGACCGACCCGCTGGCCGACTACCGCGACCCGCTCGCGCCGACCACCGACGCGTACGCCACGTCGGGGGCCACGGCCGTCGGGGCCACCGGCTCCGGCACCACGGGCTCCGGCGCCACCGGTACCGCCAAGCAGCAGGCCTCCCGGGTCGGCGAGGAGGCGAAGCAGTCCGGCGCCCACGTCGCCGGCGTCGCCAAGGAGCAGGCCGCGGGCGTGGCCCAGGAGGCCAAGGGTCAGGCCAAGGGGCTGCTCGGCCAGGGCCGCGCGGAGGTGCGCTCGCAGGTGCACCAGCAGAAGCAGCGCGCCACGGGCGGCATCCGCAGCGTCGGCGACCAGCTGAGCAGCCTCGCCAGCGGCTCCCCCCAGCCGGGCGTCGCCACCGACCTCGCGCACCAGGCCTCGCAGCAGGTGGCCAAGGTCGCCGAGTGGTTCGAGAGCCGCGAGCCCGCCGACCTGCTCGAGGACGTGCAGCGCTTCGCGCGCCGCCGTCCCGGGCTCTTCCTCGCCATCGCCGCCGGCACCGGCCTCGTCGCCGGCCGCCTCACCCGCGGCGTGGCCGCCGAGGTCTCCGACGAGAAGCAGGCGCAGCGGTCCTCGTACGCCGACCAGCAGACGGGCGGCACCTACGCGGGCAGCCAGTACGCCGGCGCCACCTACGCCAGCGACCAGCAGGTCGCCGACCCGTACGCCAGCGACCCCTACGCGACCCCGGTGCCCTACGCCGAGGCCGACCCCTACGCGAGCGGTGGCACCGTGCCCTCCGGCACCGGGGCGTCCAGCACCCCGACCACCAGCGACCTGGGCTACAGCACCGGCACGGGGCGGACCGCGCCGTGAGCCAGAGCACCGGGACGACCAGCGGGACCGCCACGGGCGCCGGATCGGTGCGCCTGGGCGGCACGGCGCAGGAGCAGCACGACGACCGCGCGTCGGTCGGCGAGCTCTTCTCGCACGTCACCGAGGACATCTCGACCCTGATCCGGCAGGAGGTGGCGCTGGCGAAGGCCGAGGCCACCGTGTCGGCCAAGAAGGCCGGCAAGGGCGCGGGGCTGCTCACCGGGGCGGCCGTCGCGGGCCACTTCGTCCTGCTCTTCCTCTCCGTCGCCGCCTGGTGGGGCCTCGGCACGCTGATCGGCAACCGCGGCTGGTCGGCGGTGATCGTCGCCGTCGTGTGGGCGATCGTCGCCGCCGTGCTGGCCTCGGTCGGCCGCAAGCAGCTCAAGCAGGTCGACGGCCTGCCCCAGACCGCAGACACGGTCAAGCAGGCGCCCAACGCCCTCAAGGGCAAGGAGGAGTTGAACCGATGACCACCGATCCCGACCAGCTGCGCGCTGAGATCGACCGCACGCGCGCCAACCTCAGCAACGACGTCGACGCGCTCACCGACCGCGTCGCGCCGACCCACGTCGCACGACGCCAGGCCGACAAGGTCAAGGGCGCTGTCGGCGGCGTGAAGGACAAGGTCATGGGCACCGCCGACGACGTCAAGGACAAGGTCATGGGCACCAAGGACGACATCAAGGACCGGGTCACCGGCGGGAGCACGACCGGCACGAGCACGGGCCACACCGGCCCCGGCCTGGCCGACCGGGCCCACGGCGCAGCCGGCAGCGTGACGGGCGCCGCCCACAGCGCGGCCGACAGCGTCTCCGGCGCCGCGCACGGCGCGGCCGGTGCGGCGTCCCAGGCCCCGGCCCGCGCGAAGTCCGCCACCCGCGGCAACCCGCTCGCCGCCGGGCTCATCGCCCTCGGCGCCGGGTGGCTCATCGGCTCCCTGATCCCCGCCAGCGCGCGGGAGCAGGAGCTCGCGGGCACGGTGAAGGACAAGGTTCAGGACAACGCCGGCGCCCTCGCGGCCCCGGTGAAGGAGAAGGCGCAGGAGGTCGTCAGCAACCTCAAGCCGGCGGCCGCCGAGGCGGCGCAGTCGGTCAAGGCGACTGCCCAGGACGCCGCGGGCACTGTGAAGGAGGAGGGCGCCTCCTCCGCCAAGCACGTGCAGGGCGAGGCGAAGGACGCGCAGTCCACGGTGCGCGAGTCCCGCTGACCTCAGCACCCTCCCC
>CADCUY010000496.1 GCA_902806005.1 uncultured Quadrisphaera sp.
CCATCACGTGCACGGCCCGCCCCTCGGCGGCGGCGAGCACCCGCGCCAGCGCGGCCGCCGCCGGGTCGGGCAGCGCATCGCGCTGGGTCAGCAGCACGGGGGCGCCGAGGGTGCCGGCGAGGAAGGTGGCGGCGAGCGCGTCGATGCCCTGCGCGGCGTCCTCGCCGCTGGCCACGACCACGCCCCGCACGGGCGCGCCGCCGCGCACCGCCAGGTGCTCGTCGGCGAGCAGCGCTGCGGTCTCGTAGCGCGTCTGTCCGCCGATCCGGGTCCCCACGGCTACAGACTGTTGAGAGCCTGTGACGGGATGTCAAACCGGACATCACTCCCTCAGCCGATGCAGCCCGCGACCGGACCTGCCGACACCACGAGGACCATGAACCCGTCACCCGCGATGTCCGCGCTCCGCGACCGCGCCCGCCGCCACGTGCCGGGGGCGCAGCTGCCGGGCCCGCTCGGCGAGGCCGACGTCCGCCACCTGCTGCGCCGCCTGACCTGGGGCGCCTCCCCCGCCCTGCTGGCCGAGGTCGCCGCGGTCGGCCCGCAGGCCTGGCTCGACGCCCAGCTCGACCCCGCGACCGTCGAGGACCGCGCCTGCGACGCCCTGGTCGCCCGGTTCGGCCTGCTGCGCCGCTCGATCGCCGAGACCAAGGCCCCCGACACCGGCACCTGGGACACCATGTGGGAGCTCGGCCAGGCCACGCTGGCCCGCTACGCCTGGAGCCGGCGGCAGGTCTTCGAGGTGGTGTGCGACTTCTGGTCCAACCACCTGCACGTCACCAACCCCAGCTCCGACGTCTGGGACACCCGCCACGACTACGACGCCACCGTCATCCGCGCCCACGCGCTCGGCTCGTTCACGGCGATGCTGCTGGCCTCGGCCCGGCACCCGGCGATGCTGCGCTACCTCGACAACGCCTCCTCGCGCCGCGGGGCTCCGAACGAGAACTACGCCCGCGAGCTGCTCGAGCTGCACACCGCGGGCCCCGCCGCGGGCTACGGCGAGGAGGGCGTCCGCGCCGTCGCCCGGGTGATGACCGGGGCCACCGTGGTCGAGCGCACCAGCGCCTACGTCTACGACGCGGCCCGCCACGACACCTCCGCCGCCTCGGTGCTGGGCTGGTCGACCCCCGCCCACGCGGCGGGCGAGGGCGAGGCGGTGCAGGCCTCGCTGCTGCGGCACCTGGCCGGGCACCGCTCCACCGCCGAGAGCATCGCCCGCGCCCTGTGCCAGCGCTTCGTCGCCGACGAGCCGCCGCCCGCGCTGGTGGCCGGGCTGGCCGACGTCTACCAGGCCTCCGGCACCCAGGTGGTGCCGGTGCTGCGGGCGCTGTTCGCCAGCCCGGAGTTCTGGGCGTCCAAGGGCGCCAAGACCCGCCGGCCGCTGGAGGGCTTCGTCGCCGCGCTGCGGCTGCTGCGGCACACCCCGGGCCCGGACGGCCTGGGCGGGATGGACACCGTCTACTGGCAGACCCGCGACCTCGGGCACAACCCGCTCGCCTGGGCGCCGCCGAACGGCTACCCGGACGTCGCCGCCGCCTGGGTCTCGGCCGGCGCCACCCTGGCGCGCTGGAACGCGACGACGACGATGGTCAACGGCTGGTGGCCCCGCACCCTGGTGCGCCCGCCGATCACCGACCTGCTGCCCCGGCCCCTGCCCGCCACCTACGGCGAGCTCGTCGACGCCCTCGCCCGGCGGGTGCTCGGCCGCGGCGCCACCGCGCGGGAGTCGGCGGCCCTGCTCGCGTTCTGCGAGAAGCAGGCCGGCTCGCCCGTGGGCGCCGGCGACCCGTCGGTGGGCCCGCGGCTCTCCTACGTGGTGCAGACCCTCCTCAACAGCCCCGGCCACATGGAGCGATGACGATGACCCCGACGACCCTCCCGACCCAGCGCCGGCCTCAGCAGGCGGCGCGGCCCGCGGCCACCACGGCCGGCTGCGGCTGCCCGGACGGCGGCCCGGACGGCGGCCCCCTCAGCGCCTCGCTGAGCCGGCGCAGCCTGCTCAAGGCCCTCGGCGGCGCCGCGCTCACCCTGACCGCCACCGAGGCGGTGCACACCCAGGTCGCGCTCGCGGCGCCCGGCTACACCGGCGACGTCCTCGTCGTGCTGTCGCTGCGGGGCGGCTTCGACGGGCTCTCGGCCGTCGTGCCCGGCGGCGACCCCGAGTACCTGCGCCTGCGCCCGACGATCGGCGTCCCCCAGAGCGCGCTGCTGGGCCTGGACACCACGTTCGGCCTGCACCCGGCGATGGCCCCGCTGCTGCCGCTGTGGCGCTCCGGCGCGCTGGGCGCCGTCCACGGGGTGGGGCAGACCACCGCCAGCCGCTCGCACTTCGCCGCGATGGAGGAGATGGAGCGCGCCGCCCCGGGCACCTCGCTGCGCACCGGGTGGCTCGACCGCACGGTGGGCCTGCGCGGCGCCAGCGGCACCTTCTCGGCGGTGCAG
Organism: uncultured Quadrisphaera sp.; assembly: GCA_902806005.1. Taxonomy (GTDB): domain Bacteria; phylum Actinomycetota; class Actinomycetes; order Actinomycetales; family Quadrisphaeraceae; genus CADCUY01. The sequence goes on from CADCUY010000496.1 coordinate 2,446, forward strand.
GTGGGCGGCGCGGGCGCCGGCGCCGCGACCCTGCTCGGGGGGCCGAACCCCGAGCTGACGATGCGCACCACCGACGGCTTCGCGCTGACCGGCCCGTGGGACGAGACCGAGCGCCGCCGCTGGCACACCGCCCTGGCCGAGCTGCACCGCGAGGGCCCGCCCACCGTGGCCTCCGCGGGCACCACCGCGCTGGCCGCGATCGGGGCGATGGGCGCGCTGCCCGCGCCCGGCGCCGGCTACCCGGCCGGGGAGCTGGGCACCTCGCTGCGCGACCTGGCCCGCCTGATCAAGGGCGGCGTGGGCGTGCAGGTGGCCGCCGTCGACCACGGCGACTGGGACATGCACGCCGGCCTCGGCCGCCACGACCGGGGCTGGATGGCGGGCAAGCTGGCCGAGCTGGCGAGCGCCATGGCCGCCTTCCACGCCGACCTCGGGCCGCTGATGGGCGGGGTGACGGTGCTGACCCTCTCCGAGTTCGGCCGCCGCGCCGCCGAGAACGGCTCGGGCGGGCTCGACCACGGGCACGGCAACCTCGTCCTGATGATGGGCGGGGGCGTGGTCGGCGGCCGGGTGCACGGGCGGTGGTCGGGCCTGTCGGCGTCGGCGCTGGACGACGGCGCGCTGGCCGGCACCACCGACTACCGCAGCGTGGTGGGTGAAGTGCTGCAGAAGCGCTGCGGGGCGGGCTCGCTCGCCGACGTCTTCCCCGGGTTCACCGGCGGCACCTCGCTCGGCGTCGTCCGGGGGCGATGAGTCCTCCCGGGCTCGCGGGTCTGCACCCCGACGGCGGCCGCACCGGTCGGCCGCACCGAGGAGGACCGCATGGCTGCCACCTACACCTTCGACGTCTTCTCGAGCCTCGACGGCTACGGCTCCTACGCCAGCCCCGGCGACTGGGGCGGCTACTGGGGCCGGCAGGGCCCCGAGCTGCTCGACCACCGCCTCGCCCTCTTCGCCGAGGAGCAGAGGATGGTGTTCGGGGCCACCACCTACCGGGACTTCGCGCAGATGCTGGCCGCGAGCACCGAGGAGTCCGACGTGCGCGACCCGTGGGTCACCCGGATGGTGGGCATGCCGGCGACGGTGGTCTCGACGACGCTGCAACGGCCCCTCGACTGGCCGGACGCGACCGTCGCCAGCGGCGACCCCGTCGAGGTCGTCGCCCGGCTCAAGGAGGAGTCGGCGGTGCCGCTGCGCTCGCACGGCAGCCTCTCGCTGAACCGGGCGCTGCTCGCCGCCGGCCTGGTCGACCTCGTCCAGGTGACGCTCTTCCCCGTCATCACCGGGCGGACCGGGGTCGCGCCGGTGTTCGGGGGTGCGCCCGACCTCGACCTGGAGCTGGTCGAGCACCGGACGCTCGACGGCCGCACCCAGGAGCTGACCTACCGGCCGACCCTCCACCGGACCACGGCGGTCTGACGACGACCACCGGACGACGGTGCAGCGGCGGGGCTAGCCGCAGGCGGTGACGCGGTACAGCCGCGCGCCGCCCTCGCTGTCGACGAGCTCGAAGCCGCCCGCGACCGCGGGGTCGTCGAGACCCTCGAGCCCCGGGTAGCGGCGGTCGCGCCCGGCCCGGGGGTCGTCGCCGCCCCACAGGCGCGCCGGCCCGAAGTCGAGCACGTACCCGACGCCGAGCTCCCGGACGGCGGGGCACACCGCCGGGTCGGTGGCCGCGTCGCGCAGGCGCTGCGCCACCACCCGCCGCGGCGGGTCGAAGGCGTGCTGCAGGTGCGGGAACGGCGTGGGCCGCCCCGTGAGCCCGTAGGCCAGCGCCGAGGCGTTCCAGGGGTTGCCCGCCACCGCCACCCCCTCGGGCACCTGCTCGGGCAGCCGGTCCAGCAGGCGCCGCTCGCTGCGGCTGAGCATGTCGGCCAGGGCCACGTCGTCGGTGACGGCGTGGTTCGCGGCCAGCTCGGCGTACCCCCGCTGCACCGAGACGCCGCCCGCACCGAGCACCACGGCGGCCAGGGCGAGGGCGCACCCGACCAGCTGCGCGCCCGGCGTCCGCCGCCACGGCCCCGGCAGGGCGCGCGCCGC
>CADCUY010000497.1 GCA_902806005.1 uncultured Quadrisphaera sp.
TCGACCAGGGTCGAGACGGTGGCGCGGGTCAGGCCGGTGCGGGCCGCGGTCGCGGCGCGCGAGACGGGGGCCGGCGACCGGGCGACGGCGCCCAGCACGGTGGCCAGGTTGCGCTCGCGCAGGTCGCTCGGGCGGGCCGGTCCCACGCGTTGACAGTCCCACGGGCCCGCAATAAGTTCAAGACCTGGACGAATCCTGTCCGCCCACCCGCCCTCGCCGACGAGGAGTCCCCATGGCGCTCGACCCCACTCCCGACGACCGGTTCTCCTTCGGCCTGTGGACCGTGGGCTGGCCCGCCGCCGACCCGTTCGGCGCCGCCACCCGCCCGCACATCGACCCGGTGGAGTCGGTCCACCGCCTCGCCGACCTGGGCGCCCACGGCATCACGTTCCACGACGACGACGTCGTGCCGTTCGAGGTCGGCCACCGCGACCCCGCCGGGCGCGACCGCATCCTCGGCCGGCTGCGGAGCGCCCTGGAGGAGACGGGGCTCGCCGTCCCGATGGTGACGACGAACCTCTTCAGCCACCCCGTCTTCAAGGAGGGCGCGTTCACCGCCAACGACCGCGGCGTGCGGCGGTTCGCCCTGCGCAAGGCGCTGCGCCAGCTGCAGCTGGGGGCCGAGCTCGGCGCGCGGACCTTCGTCATGTGGGGCGGCCGGGAGGGCAGCGAGGTCGACGCCGCCAAGGACGTCGACGCGGCGCTGGCCCGCTACCGCGAGGCGGTGGACCTGCTGACGACGCACATCACCGAGCAGGGCCTCGACATGAGGATCGCCATCGAGCCCAAGCCGAACGAGCCCCGCGGCGACATCCTGCTGCCCACCGTGGGCCACGCCATCGCCTTCACCCACACCCTGGAGCACCCGCACCTGGTGGGCGTGAACCCCGAGGTGGGGCACGAGCAGATGTCCAACCTGAACTTCACCCACGGGATCGCCCAGGCGCTCAGCCAGGGGAAGCTCTTCCACGTCGACCTCAACGGCCAGAACGGCCCCAAGTTCGACCAGGACCTCGTCTTCGGGCACGGGAACCTGCTCAGCGCGTTCTCCACCGTCGACCTGCTGGAGAACGGCTTCCCCGGCGGCGGTCCGACCTACGACGGCCCGCGCCACTTCGACTACAAGCCGCTCCGCACCGAGGACCTGGACGGCGTGTGGGCCTCCGCCGCCGCCAACATGCGCACCTACCTGCTGCTCAAGGAGCGGGCGGCGGCCTTCCGGGCCGATCCTCGCGTCACCGCGGCGCTCGAGCGGGCGAAGGTGACCGAGCTGGCGCGGCCCACGCTGGGCGAGGGCGAGACGCTGGCCGACCTGGTCGCCGACCGCGGCGCGTTCGAGGACTTCGACGTCGACGCGGTGGGCTCCTACGGGTACGGCCACGTCGCCCTGGCGCAGCTGGCGCTCGAGCACCTGACGGGCGTCGGCGCATGACCCTCGTCGCCGGCGTCGACACCTCCACCCAGGCCTGCAAGGTGGTCGTCCGCGACGCCGCCACGGGGGCCCTGGTGCGCGAGGGCCGCGCCACCCACCCCGACGGCACCGAGGTCGCCCCCCGGCACTGGGAGGCCGCCCTGCGCTCGGCGGTGGAGGCCGCCGGAGGGCTCGACGACGTCGAGGCGGTGGCGGTGGGCGGGCAGCAGCACGGCATGGTCTGCCTGGACGCCGACGGCGAGGTGGTGCGCGACGCGCTGCTGTGGAACGACACCCGCTCCGCCGGAGCAGCGACGGCCCTGATCGACGAGCTCGGCGACGGTGACGAGGCGCGCGGCCGGCGGGCGTGGGCCGACGCGGTCGGCGTGGTGCCGGTCGCCTCCTTCACCGGGGCGAAGCTGCGGTGGCTGGCCGACGCCGAGCCGGAGCACGCCGACGCCACCGCCGCGGTGTGCCTGCCCCACGACTGGCTGACCTGGCGCCTGGCGGGCGCGCCGGGGCTCGAGGCCCTGGTCACCGACCGCGGCGACGCCTCGGGCACCGCCTACTTCTCGGCCGCGACCGGCGGCTACCGGGAGGACCTGCTGGCCCTGGCGTTCCGCGACCGGACGCCGCGGCTGCCGCGCGTGGCCGCCCCGGCCGAGGCGGTCGGCGCGGTCGACCCCGCGTGGGGGGCCGCCCGAGGAGCGGTTCTCGGGCCCGGCACGGGCGACAACGCCGCCGCCGCGCTGGGGCTGGCGGCCCGCGAGGGCGACGTCGTGGTCTCGCTCGGCACCTCCGGGGTGGTGGGCGCGGTCTCGGAGACGGCCGTCCACGACCCCACGGGCATCGTCGCGGGGTTCGCCGACGCCACCGGCCGGCACCTGCCGCTGGTGGTGACCCTCAACGCGGCGCAGGTGCTCGACGCGACCGCCCGCCTGCTCGGCGTCGACCACGGCGAGCTGGCGCGGCTCGCGCTCGCTGCGCCGTCCGGGGCCGGCGGCCTGGTGCTGGTGCCGTACCTGGGGGGCGAGCGGACGCCGGACCGGCCGCTGGCCACGGGGGCGCTGCACGGGCTCACCCAGCGCACCATGACGCCGGAGCACCTGGCGCGCGCGGCGGTCGAGGGGCTGCTGTGCGGGCTCGCCGACGGCATCGAGGCCCTGGTGGCGCAGGGGGTGGAGGTGCGCCGCGTGCTGCTGACCGGCGGCGGCGCCCGGTCGGAGGCGGTGCAGCGCATCGCGCCGGCGGTCTTCGGGCGCACCGTGCTGGTGCCCGCGCCGGGTGAGTACGTCGCCGACGGCGCCGCCCGCCAGGCCGCGTGGGTGCTGTCCGGGGCGGAGGCGCCGCCGGAGTGGTCGCTGGCCGAGGCCCGGGTGGTCGAGGCGGACGCCGCGGCCGACGGCGCCGCCGTGCGCGCCCGCTACGCGCAGGTGCGCGACCTCACCGACGGGGTGTGAGGCCGTCGGCGGGCTGTCCACAGGCGGTCGGCCGAGGGCGTCCGGCTGTCGGTGGTCGCCTCTAGTGTCGGCACTGTGTTCGAGACCAGCGACGTGCCGCAGCCCGAGGCGCTGCGCCTGCTCGCCGGTCTGCGGGCTCAGGCCGACGAGCTGGTGGCGTGCCTGGAACGGGCGTGGGCGCTGTCACCGGTGGACAAGGCCAGGGCCGTGGAGGAGCTGGCCGCGGCCCGGCGGGTCGCAGACGCCGCGCACCTGGCCCTGGTCCGGTCCCTCACCCCCGCCGACGCCGCCGAGCTGGGCGGGACCTCGGTCGCCGGGCTGCTGTCGTGGCGCCTGCGGATCCCGCACGGGCGCGCCACGGCCGACGTCGACGCCGCCCGGGTCACCGACCCCGACACCGGGGACCTGCGCGGGCTGGGCGCGGCGCTGGCCGCGGGTGAGGTCTCGACGGGGCACGTCGACGTCGGGCGGCGGGTCCTCGACCAGCTCCCGGTGGCCCTGCGCACCGAGCACGCCGCCAGCATCGACGCGTTCCTGGTCGAGCAGTCGAAGCAGTTCCGGCCCGGGGTGTGCCAGCACCTGGCCGGGCACGTCCTCGACCGGGTCGACCCCGACCGGGCCGAGCGGGGGTTCGACGCCGACGACTTCGCCCGCCGCTTCGTCGACATCACCACCGACAGCACCGGGATGGTCCTCGTGCGCGGCCAGCTCGGCCCGGTCGAGGGAGCGCAGCTGAAGGCCGCGATCGACCACTACGCCGAGCCCGTGCCCGCCACTGCGGCGACCGCCACCGACGGGCAGACCCGCGTGCGCATCATCGACGATCGCTCACCGCGACAGCGCCGCGCCGACGCCGTCAGCCGCATCGCGCGGCAGAGCCTGGCCGCCACCGGGGTCCGCGGCGGTGAGCCACCGCGGATCATCGTGACCGCCACCGCCGAACAGGTCGCCGGTGCACCGGGGGCCGGGCGCGCCACCTGCGAGCAGACCGGGCCGCAGACCGCGACCATGGTCAGGCGGCTCCGGTGCGAAGCGGCCCTGTCCGCGGTCGTCCTCGCCCCGTCGGGGGCTGTGCTGAACCTCGGCCGCACCGTGCGCTGCGCCACCCCCGCCCAACGCCGGGCCCTGCTCGCCCGCGACGGCGGCTGCGTCATCCCCGGCTGCGACGTGCCCTCCGCGCAGCTCGAAGCCCACCACGTGACCGCCTGGGCCGCCGGTGGGCGCACCGACGTCGACCAGATGGTCCTCGCCTGCGGGCCCCACCACACCATGGTCGAACTGGGCACCTGGGTCGTCCGCATGGTCGACGGCCTCCCCCAGGTCCGCGCCCCCCGCTGGGTCGACCCCGACCAGCACTGGGTCCACCCACCCCGGCGCACCGCCGAACACCACGCACGAGCCCTCGGCGAACAGCTCGCCCTCGGTGGGCTGCCAGCCCTCGACGACACAGGGCACGTCGACCCTCGAGCCGCCGACCCACCGGGCTGGCCGTAGTCCCCGATGCCTCGGGGTGGTCGGGCATCCTCCGTGGCGTGGGCAGCGGACCGAGACGTGGGCTGTCGCCCGCTGTCGTGGTGGTGGTC
>CADCUY010000498.1 GCA_902806005.1 uncultured Quadrisphaera sp.
CCCTGACCGGCGGGCGGCCCTCAGGCCGGGGTGGTGTCGCGGGTGGCGCGGAGCCCGTCGGCGACGACGGCGATCAGCGCCTCGGGGGCCCCACCCCGGCTCATCACCGCCACCATCAGCGCCTCGACGTCGGCGAGGGTCACGTCGGGGCGCACCGCGCCGGCCGCCTGGGCGCGGTCCAGCAGCCGGCCCAGGTGCTCGCACAGGACGTCGGCGCCGACCCGCGCATCGAGCGCCGCGCCGTCCCCGGCCACCGCGGCCAGGCGCTCGGCCAGGCCGCGGTCGGCGGCGCCCGCGCGCACCACCGCGGTGAAGAAGGAGGAGAACGCCGCACCGGGCCCCTCCTGCTCCTCCAGCGCGGCGGCCCGGGCGGTGAGCTCGTCGACCCGGTGGCGCATGCTCGCCTCGAACAGGGCCTCCTTGGTCGGGAAGTGCCGGCCGACCGTGCCGGTGCCCACCCCGGCGCGGCGGGCGATCTCGTGCACGGGCACCGACAGGCCCTCGGTGGCGAAGGCCTCCGCCGCCACCTCGAGCACGCGCGCGCGGTTGCGCCGCGCGTCGGCCCGCAGCGGTGCGTCCACAGGTCCTCCCAGCGGTGTCGACATGCGGGACGGCCGTCCCGTACGGTCCCTCGTACCGGGACCACCCTCCCGGTCAGAGAGGGAGCATCCCATGACCCGCACCCGCTGGACCGCCGACGACGTCCCCGACCAGACCGGCCGCACCGCGGTGGTCACCGGGGGCAACACGGGCCTCGGCTTCGAGGCCGCCCGCATCCTCGCCCAGCACGGCGCCGCCGTGGTCATCGCCTGCCGGAACGCGGCGAAGGCCGCGAGCGCCGCCGACCGGCTGCGGGCGCTGGCCCCCGGTGCGGCGATCAGCACCGTGCCGCTCGACCAGGCCTCGCTGGCCTCGGTCCGCGCTGCGGCCGCCGAGCTGCGGGCGCGGCACGAGCGCATCGACCTGCTGGTCAACAACGCCGGCGCCCTCGGCGCGGCGGAGCGCCGGGTGACCGTCGACGGCTTCGAGGCCACCTTCGCCACCAACCACCTCGGCGTCTTCGCCCTCACCGGGCTGGTCCTCGACCGGCTGCTCGCCGCGCCCGGCTCGCGGGTGGTGACCCTGAGCAGCCTGACCCACCGCTGGGCCGCCGTCGACCTCGACGACCTCCAGTCCGAGCGGCGCTACCGCCGTGACGCCGTCTACTCCGCCTCCAAGCTGGCCAACCTGATGTTCGCCTACGAGCTGCAGCGCCGGCTCGCCGCCGCCGGCGCGGCCACGGCCTCCCTGGCCGCCCACCCCGGGCAGTCGCGCACCGAGTTCACCCGCGACCTCGGCGCCGTCCAGCGCCTGGTCTACAGCGACCGCGCCCGCGCCCTGACCGGGTGGGCGATGCAGGACAGGGCGGTGGGCGTCCTCGGTGCCGTGCGTGCCGCGGTCGACCCGGGCGCCGCGGGTGGCGAGCACTACGGGCCCTCCGGCCCGCTGGGGCTCACCGGCCACCCCGTGCTGACGGCCACCAGCGCCCGCAGCCGCGACACCGCGGCCCAGCGCCGGCTGTGGGCGGCGTCCGAGGAGCTGACGGGGGTGCGGTACCCGCTCGGGCAGCTCGCCGCCTGAGGGCTCTCAGCCGAGCGCGAGGAGCCAGTCGAGCGCCACGGGCACGGCGGCCAGCACCGACACGTGCCCGTCGCGCGGGCGCAGCCACAGCTCGGCGCCGCACCCGGCCAGCAGCAGGTCGGCGTGGTGGGGCGGGACCACCCGGTCCTCGCCGCCCTGGACGACGAGCACCGGCACCTCGACGTCGCCGAGGGCGAAGCCCCACGGGCGCACGAACGCGACGTCGTCGTCGACCAGTCCCTCGCTCCCCTGCGCCCCGGCGCGCTGGGCGTCCTCGCCCAGGCCGGCCCACGCCCCGGCCAGGGCCGCCCAGTCGGCGGCCGTGAAGCTGGCCGGGTCGAACTCGGCGGTCTCCTGGTGCCGCGCCCGGGCCTCGGGCCCCGCGGTCGCGGCCCGCAGGCCGCCGGGGGCCGCCATCCCGGCGAACCACCCCTCGTCCCCGGCCCACGGCGCGACGCCGGCCAGGCACACCGCCCCCGTGACCCGCCCGGGCAGCAGGGCGGCGCAGGCCAGGGCGTGCGGCCCGCCGCCGGAGGCGCCCATGACGGCGAACTCCCCCAGGCCCAGCGCGTCGGCCACCCGGGCGACGTCGCCGGCCACCGACGCGACGTCGCGGCCCGGACGCCGGGTCGACCCGCCGTAGCCGGGCCGGGCGCACGAGACCACCCGCAGGCCCCGGGCCGCCGCCGCCGCGACCACCGGGCGGAGCAGGGCGCCGGTCTGCGGGGAGCCGTGGTGCCAGACCAGCGCGCGCCCGCCCGCGCCGGTGTCGTGCACGACCGTCGAGCGGCCGTCGTCGAGCAGGACCTCGCGGCGGCTGGTCACGGGCGGAGCCTAGGAGGTCGACCCGACGGCGGCGCTCCGCGTGAGCGCCGCCGTCGGGCCGGACGTGCGTGGTGCCTAGACGGCCGGGCGGCCGTTGGCGTCCAGCGCGGAGCCGCGAGACGGCTTGTACTGGTCGTAGCCGAACGGGTTGCACTGGAGCCCGCCGTTGATGCAGTGCCGGACCAGCGCGTCGAGGACGGGGGCGTCCCAGGCGTTGAAGAAGTCGTAGTGCCAGGAGTAGCCGCGGCCGCTGGCCAGCCTGACCTGCGACAGGTCGCCGCTCACGGGGAACGCCGTCTTGAACTCGATCATCGGGACCGCGACGGGGTGGCTGGCGGTGCACCGGCCGTCCTGCGGGTAGGCCATGTGGCTCTGGTGGTCCGCGACGTCGAGGTTGACGCCGTCCCAGCAGCTGGGGGCCTGGAAGCGCACGTTGAGCTGCGTGCCGGGCTCGCAGTAGGTCGGGAAGTCCCAGTTGTAGACCTTGTCGCCGCACTCCCAGCCCTCGACGGCGCCGGCCGCCTGCTGGAACTGGAGCTGGGTGGACGCCGGGCTGCCGACGACGTAGCGCAGGCCCTTGGGGAACGGGCGGACGCTGCGGTAGTCGGTCACGCCGGACTTGTAGTAGATGACCTGGTCGCCGACGGGCGTGACGACCTTGTCACCGTTGTACATCGTGGGGAACCAGTACGCCGAGGCGTCCCCCGGGACCGTGCAGGACGTCGCACCGGCGGTCAGGGAGCCGGTGGTGCTGAAGGCGTCGGTCGTCCGGTTGCCGAGGAAGGTGTGCGAGTGGGAGCCGCCGGACCGTCCCGGGGCGACGATCGGGTCGTCGGACCGCGTGTGGGTGGCCGAGCAGTTCGCCTGGAACTCGCGGTGCGTGATGCCCTGGGTCGGCGGCGTGGCCGTGGACGGCGCGACCGTCGGCCCGCTGACGGTGATGGACTCGCCCGGGTCCAGGTTCGGGGCGAACGGCTGGGTGGGGTGGTGCATGGGAGAGTCGGCCAGCGTCCCGTAGACCTTCATCTCGAACAGCGAGAAGCCGAAGGGGGTCGCGCGCGTCACCCCGAACATCCGCACGTGCCGGCCGGAGACGGCCAGCGGGATGGTCTCCGTCTTGCCCCGGCCCGCGGTGGTGCTGTGCACCGGCGTCCAGGTGGTGCCGTCGTCCGAGGTCTCGATGCGGTAGGCGCTGGCGTAGGCGGCCTCCCAGGTGAGGACGACCGAGCTGATGGACGCGGTGGCGCCGAGGTCGACGGCCAGCCACTGGTCGTTCAGGGCCTTGCTGGACCACCGCGTGGTCGAGCTGCCGTCGAAGGCGGCCGACGCACGGGTGTAGTCGGGGTTCTCCACGGTCGACGCCGTGGCCGCCTTGCGCTGGCTCAGCAGCGTGTCGGCGGCGGAGGCGGTGGACAGCCCGAGCAGGCTCAGGCCGCCCAGGATGACGGCCACGGCCGTGGTGACGCTCAGGGCGCGGGACGGGCGGCGCCGTGGCGGCGCGGCGGGAGGTGCGGACGAGTGCATGGTTCTCCTCGGGAGCTGGTGGTGCCGGTCGCCCGCACCCGGGCGCGGGGCCCGGGGTGGGCTCGGGATCCAGGGCGGTCGACCCGCGGCCGAGCAGCCGCGTGCGTCCCGCCACCGGGTCGATCGAGTGCGGACGGCGCCTCGTCGCCGCGTCAAGGGGCTGGCGAGCGCTCCTCCAGCACGGACGCCCGGCGCACGGTGGTGGGGGGCACCGCCGTGCTGGAGACCTGCGGAGGACTGCTCCTCGAGCCGCGATCCTTCCGGCGCCATCACGCTGTGTCAAGACTCGTGCACGTGCTGTTACATATTGGGCGATTCGGTGGTGTCGTGGTCGGCGTGGTGGGGTGGGACCACGCGGTCCTCGCCGCCGTGGACGACGAGCCCCCGCACTCCGGCCGCGCCAGAGGCGGAGCCCCACGAGCGCAGGCGACGCCGTCGTCGACCAGCCCGTCGCTCCCCGGCGCCCCGGTGC
>CADCUY010000499.1:0-330 GCA_902806005.1 uncultured Quadrisphaera sp.
TGCTGGCGCGGGTGCTGGCCCGGGTGCCCGACGAGGGCTGGACCTCGGCGAACCTCTCCCGCGCCCGGGCCGCGTCACTGGCGCCGGAGCGCTCGTCCTTCGGGTGCGGCGCGGGTTCGTCGTGGTGAGCCGGGTGCGCACCGGGCCGCCTGTGGGCGACACCGTCCGAGTGTCGGTGGGGCCCGCGATGCTCCGTGGATGCTCCGTCTCCTGCGGCTCCACCGACCGCCGCCGCCTCCGCCAGCACCGTCGGCCTTCCCGGGTCTGGCGGTGGTCGGCGCCGCGATCGAGCGGAGCGTCGACGCCCAGGAGCGACGCATCGCGAGCCTC
>CADCUY010000499.1:340-4436 GCA_902806005.1 uncultured Quadrisphaera sp.
CGGTCTCGGCGGGCTGCTCGTCACCCTGGTCCTGAGCGGTGCTGGAGCGCCACCCCGCCCAGCAGCCCGAGGCCGCCCGCTTCCGCGTGCTGTCGACGGTGGCGGCCATCTTCGAGTCGGAGGAGGAGGCGGCCCGGATCAAGGGCCGTCGCCTGCGCTGGGCCATCGGCCTGCTACTCGCGTCCGTCGCCGTGGTCCTGGTCGGAGCTACCCTGGAGGCCCTGCTGTGAGGGACTCGGAGCGACGGAGGCGGTCATGACGACGACACCCACGAGTCCGCCGCCGAGCTTCCCGCCGCCGGACGACTGGACCATCGAGGAGTACGCCGATCCGGAGCTGATCGCCTCCACGATCGGTGCCGACAAGGTGGTGGAGCGTCAGAAGCGCCGCCTGTACCGACGTCAGGCTGAGATCGCCGCGGAGCGTGCCAGCCGTGGGTGAAGACCGAGCCGCTGGCGACGAGCGGGAGCCTCCCGAGCCCATCACCGTCTCGATCTCGCCGGACCCCACCCTGGTCAGGAGGATGACGGCGAGCCAGCCGCCGCCAGGCGGCACCGCAGTGACGGGAGGCTGAGGCCGCCCCCTAGCGTCGGTGCGCCGAGGCGTGCAGCCGCACGTAGTCGACCGCCGGCTCTCCCAGGTGGCGCACCACCCTGTGGACCGCCGCGGCGCTGAAGGCCTCCCGCGAGGCTGGGGGGAGGGACGGCAGGTACGCCGGCAGCACCTGGCTGCGCAGCCACGCGGCGACGCCGTCGATCGAGCCGAGGTCGCGGCGCTGTGCGACGAGCTCCACGGCGTCCGCAGCGAAGCCCCCCGCTTCCAGCCACTGGCGGAACTGCCCGGGCCGGGGGAAGCACCACGGCGCGGTCCCGCCGCCGTGCGCGGCGCTGACGGCGTCGAGCACCGGCACGACGCCCGCGAGCTGCCCGTGCCCGCCCATGTCGATCCGCAGGACGCCGCCGGGCCTGAGCACGCACGCGAGACCGGCCAGCACCCGCGCCTGCTCCGCTTCAGGCACCCAGTGCAGGGTGGCCACGGAGACCACCGCGTCGACGCTGGCCGCGGGCAGCAGGTCGGCCGCGTCCTGCGCGCGCCCGTGGAGCCACGCCAGGCCGGGCTGCTCCCCGGCGGTGGCGGCTGCGGTGGCGAGCACGGAGGCCGAGGCGTCGAGCCCGGTCACCGAGCCGCCCGGCTGCACGGCGCGCCACAGGTCCAGGGTGAGGTCGCCGACCCCGCAGCCGAGGTCGAGCACGTCCAGCCCGGGCCGCAGCTCGACCCCGGCGAGGGCGGCGTCGTCGTGGGCCCGGTGGTGCGCGGTCGCGGTGGCGTACAGCGCGCCGTCGAAGGCCCCGACGACCACCGCCGTCAGCTCAGCGCTGGCAGGGTCGTCGGCTTGTACGACGGGCGCGCCGCCTCGAAGGCGTCGATCGCGTCGGCCGAGCGCAGCGTCATGTCGACGTCGTCGAGGCCCTCCATCAGGCGCCAGCGGGTGTAGTCGTCGACGGCGAACGGGGCGCTGAACGACCCGCAGACCACCGTGCGCGCCTCGAGGTCGACGGTCACCTCGACGCCGGGGGTCTGCTCGAGGAGCTTCCACAGCTGCTCGACGTCCTCGGGCGCCAGCTGCCCGGCGACGAGCCCCTGCTTGCCGGAGTTGCCGCGGAAGATGTCGGCGAACCGGGAGCTGAGCACCACGCGGAAGCCGTAGTCCTTCAGCGCCCACACCGCGTGCTCGCGCGAGGAGCCGGTGCCGAAGTCGGGCCCGGCGACCAGCACCGAGCCGGCGCGGTACGGCTCCTGGTTGAGCACGAAGCTCGGGTCGGACCGCCAGGCCGCGAACAGCCCGTCCTCGAAGCCCGTGCGCGCCACGCGCTTGAGGTAGACGGCGGGGATGATCTGGTCGGTGTCGACGTTGCTGCGCCGCAGCGGCACGCCGACCCCGGTGTGGGTGGAGAAGGGCTCCATGGCTGGTCCTCTCAGGCGGGAGCGGGTCAGGCCGGGACGGGGGCGACGAGGTCGGCGGGCGAGCTGAGCGTGCCGCGGATCGCGGTGGCCGCCGCGACCAGCGGGGAGACCAGGTGGGTGCGCCCGCCCTTGCCCTGGCGGCCCTCGAAGTTGCGGTTCGACGTCGACGCCGCCCGCTCCCCCGGGGTGAGCTGGTCGGGGTTCATGCCGAGGCACATCGAGCACCCGGCGCCGCGCCACTCGGCCCCGAAGTCGAGGAACACCCGGTCGAGGCCCTCGGCCTCGGCCTGCAGGCGCACCCGCGCCGAGCCCGGCACGACGAGCACCCGCACGCTGTCCGCCTTCTGCCGCCCGGCGACCACCTCGGCGACCGAGCGGAGGTCCTCGATGCGCCCGTTGGTGCACGAGCCGATGAACACGGTGTCGACGGCGATCTCGCGCAGGGGCGTGCCCGGGGTCAGGGCCATGTACTCCAGCGCCCGCTCGGCGCTGGCCCGCTCGCCGGCGTCGGCGATCTGCGCCGGGTCGGGCACCGAGCCCGAGAGCGGCAGGCCCTGGCCGGGGTTGGTGCCCCAGGTGACGAAGGGCTCGAGATCGGCGGCGTCGAGCACGACCTCGGCGTCGAAGACCGCGTCGTCGTCGGTGCGCAGGGAGGACCACCACGCGACAGCGTCGTCCCAGTCCTGGCCCTGCGGGGCGTGGGCCCGCCCGCGCAGGTACTCGAACGTGGTGGCGTCGGGGGCGATCATCCCGGCGCGGGCGCCGGCCTCGATCGACATGTTGCAGATGGTCATCCGGGCCTCCATCGACAGCGCCTCGATGGCGGGGCCGCGGTACTCGAGCACGTAGCCCTGCCCGCCGCCGGTGCCGATCTTGGCGATGACGGCGAGGATCACGTCCTTGGAGGTCGTGCCCACCGGCAGGTCGCCGACCACGGTGATCGCCATCGTCTTGAACGGCGCGAGCGGCAGGGTCTGGGTGGCCAGCACGTGCTCGACCTCGGAGGTGCCGATGCCGAAGGCCAGCGCGCCGAACGCGCCGTGGGTGGAGGTGTGGGAGTCGCCGCAGACCACGGTCAGGCCGGGCTGGGTCAGGCCCAGCTGGGGGCCGACGACGTGCACGATGCCCTGCTCGGCGTCGCCGAGGGAGTGCAGCCGGACGCCGAACTCCGCGCAGTTGCGGCGCAGGGTGTCGACCTGGGTGCGGCTGGTGAGGTCGGCGATGGGCTTGTCGACGTCGAGGGTCGGGACGTTGTGGTCCTCGGTGGCGATCGTGAGGTCCGGACGGCGCACCGGGCGGCCCGACAGGCGCAGGCCCTCGAAGGCCTGGGGGCTGGTCACCTCGTGGAGCAGGTGGAGGTCGATGTAGAGGAGGTCGGGCTCCCCGACGGCGCCCTGGCGGACGACGTGCGCGTCCCAGACCTTCTCCGCGAGCGTGCGGCCCATGTCGCGTCCTCCCGAGCTTGCGTGACCAGCATGTGAGACGGCAGTATCGCCGTGTGGACGAGGGTAGCGCAGCCAGCGGCGTGGGGGTGCTCGACAAGGCCGTGCGGGTGCTCGACGTGCTCGAGCGCGGTCCGGCGTCGCTGGCCCAGCTGGTGTCGGCCACCGCGCTCTCGCGCCCGACCGCGCACCGCCTGGCCGTGGCCCTGGAGCACCACCGGCTGGTCACCCGCGACGAGCGGGGCCGCTTCGTGCTCGGCGCGCGGGTCGGCGAGCTGGCCGCCGCCACCGGTGAGGACCGGCTGCTCGCGGCGGCCGGCCCGGTGCTGGCGACCGCCCGCGACGCCAGCGGCGAGAGCGCTCAGCTGTACCGGCGCCTCGACGGCCAGCGGGTCTGCGTGGCCGCCGCCGACCGCCCGGGCCACGGCCTGCGCGACTCGGTGCCGGTGGGCGCGGTGCTGACGATGCGCGCCGGCTCGGCCGCGCAGGTGCTGCTGGCGTGGGAGCCCGAGGCCGTGGTGGACGCCGGGCTGGCCGGCGCCTCGTTCGACGCGGCGGCGCTGGCCCGGGTGCGGCGGCGCGGCTGGGCGGAGAGCGTGGGCGAGCGGGAGGACGGCGTCGCCTCGGTGTCGGCGCCGGTGCGCGGGCCGGACGGCGCGGTGGTGGCGGCGGTGTCGGTCTCCGGGCCG
>CADCUY010000500.1 GCA_902806005.1 uncultured Quadrisphaera sp.
GCAGGGCGGGGGGGCCGTCCCGCTCCGGCGCACCGGGCCGAGCGGGAGTCTGCGACACCCCCCGATCATGCCTGCCGCCGGCGCCCCGCGGTGCACCAGCCCGGCGCCCGCGGGCGGCGGCTCAGGGCAGCAGGCCGAGGCGTCGCAGCTCGACGGTGAGGTCGTGCGGGCTGCTGGCGGTGGCCAGCGCGGCCTCCACGGTCACGGTGCCGTCGCCCACCAGCTGCACGAGGTGCTGGTCGAAGGTCTGCATCCCGTAGAACGCGCCGTCGCCGATGAGCTCGGTCAGGGTGCTGGTGAGCATCGGGTCGGCGACGGCGGCCGCGACCCGCGGGGTGGCGACGCAGACCTCCATCACCACGCAGCGCCCCTCGCCGTCGGCGCGGGGGGCCAGGCGCTGGGCGATGATCCCGCGCAGCGACCCGGCCAGGCTCAGCCGCACCTGCTGCTGCTCGTGCGGGGGGAAGAAGTCGACGATCCGCGAGATGGTCTCCTGCGCGTCGGTGGTGTGCAGGGTCGACATCACGAAGTGGCCGGTCTCGGCGGCGGCGAGCGCGGCGCGCACGGTCTCGGCGTCGCGCATCTCCCCGACGAGCACGACGTCGGGGTCCTGGCGCATCGCCGCGCGCAGGGCGACGGCGAAGTCGCCGGTGTCCACGCGCACCTCGCGCTGGTTGACCATCGCCAGCTTGTCCATGTGCAGGACCTCGATCGGGTCCTCGATGGTCACCACGTGCACCTCGCGCAGGGTGTTGATGTGGTCGACCATCCCGGCCAGGGTCGTGGTCTTGCCCGAGCCGGTGGGGCCGGTGACCAGCACCAGGCCGCGGGGCTCGAGCGCCAGGGCCCCCACGGCCTCGGGCAGCCCGAGGTCGGGCAGGGCGATGGCGTTGACGGCGACCCGGCGGAAGACCAGGCCCGCGGAGCCCCGGGCCCGGAAGGCGTTGACGCGGAACCGGCCCACCCCGGGCACCGAGACGCCGAAGTCGGCCTCGTTGGTGCGGGCGAACTGCTCGCGCAGGTCCTCGCGGATCACCTGGGCCACGAGCGCCTCGGTGTCCTCGGCGCTGAGCGAGGGCGCGTCAAGGCGGCGCAGCCGCCCGTCGATGCGCACCCGCGGGGGCCCGCCGACCTTGCAGTGGAGGTCGGAGCCCTGCAGGTCGACCAGCGCGCGCAGGAACGGCAGCACGGTCACCGACCCGGGACCGAGGGCCGGCGGCGCGGCGTCGAGGGTGCTCACCCCGGGGGGATCGTCACGCGGCCGGTGCCGCTTGAGGCCTCGTTAGGCTGCCCGGGTGGGTCTGGTGAACAGCGCCGTCTACGTCGACGGGCGGCGGCTGGCCGAGCACACGTCCCTGGAGCGCACCCACGAGGTGGTGCAGGCGAAGAGCGGGATGGCGTGGATCGGCCTGTACCGGCCCACGGCGGCCGAGGTGGCGCCGGTCGCCGCGGAGTTCGGGGTGCACCCGCTCGCGGTCGAGGACGCCGTCACCGCGCACCAGCGGCCCAAGCTCGAGCGCTACGGCGACGTGCTGTTCGCAGTGCTCCGCCCGGCGCGCTACCTCGACGACGAGGAGCGGGTGGAGTTCGGCGAGGTGCACGTCATCAGCGGCAGGGACTTCGTGGTGACGGTGCGCCACGCGGAGTCGCCCGACCTCGGGCGCGTGCGCCGCCGGCTCGAGGCCGACCCCGAGCTGCTGGCGCTGGGCCCCGAGGCGGTGCTGTACGCCGTGCTCGACCAGGTCGTCGACGACTACGAGCCCGTCATCGCCGGGCTGGAGAACGACATCGACGAGATCGAGGACCAGGTCTTCTCCGGCGACCCGGAGGTCTCCCGGCGCATCTACGAGCTGCTGCGCGAGGTGGTCGAGTTCCAGCGGGCCACCCAGCCCCTGCTGGGCATCTACCGGTACCTGGCGGGCGGGTTCGAGAAGTACGGGGTGCACCTGGAGCTGCAGCGGAGCCTGCGCGACGTCAACGACCACGCCGTGCGGGTGGTCGAGCGCGCCGACGGGTTCCGGGTGCTCCTGCAGAACATCCTCACCGTCAACGCCACCCTGGTCGCGCAGCGGCAGAACGAGGACACCCAGCGGCTGACCGAGGCCAGCCTCAGCCAGGGCGAGCAGGTGAAGAGGATCTCCTCGTACGCGGCGATCCTCTTCGCCCCCACCCTGGTCGCCGCGGTGTACGGGATGAACTTCCGGTACATGCCCGAGCTGGAGTGGCGGCTGGGCTACCCGCTGTCGCTGCTGGCCATGGTCGCGGTGGCCGCGGCCCTGTACCTGGCCTTCAAGCGGCGCGACTGGCTGTAGCCCGCCCGTGGGAGGATGGCCCCTCCCAGCGCACGAGGAGGGAGACCACCATGAGCAAGCGAGGACGCAAGCGCCGCGCCCGCAAGAAGAGCGGCGCCAACCACGGCAACCGGCCCAACGCCTGAGCCGTGCCGGGTGCGGGTCACTCGTCGCGGAGCCGGACCCGGGTGACCTGCGTGACCCGGGTCTCGGCGGCCCGCGCCCCCGTCGCCTGCGCGGCGGTCACCTGCGCGAGGATCCGCACCCGCAGCGAGTCGGGCGCGCGGTCCTGGCAGCAGCGGCGCACCAGCTCCTTCAGCGCCACCTGCACGTCGTACTGCTCCAGGCACGGAGGGCAGCTGAGCAGGTGCTCGCGCACCGCCGCGAGCGCCTGCGGGGTGACCTCGCCGTCGACGTACTCGTAGATGTGCTCGACGACGTCGCGGCACTGCTGCTTCTCGGGCAGGGGGACGCCGGCCCCGTCGGCGCTCACGACGCCGCCCCGGCGTCCGGAGCGACCCCGGTGAGCCCGCGCTCGCGCGCGTAGTCCTCCAGGAGCACCCGCAGCTGGCGACGGCCGCGGTGCAGCCGCGACATCACCGTGCCGATCGGGGTGCCCATGATCTCGGCGATCTCCTTGTAGGCGAAGCCCTCGACGTCGGCGTAGTAGACCGCCATCCGGAAGTCCTCCGGGATCGACTGCAGCGCCTCCTTGACGTCGGAGTCGGGCAGGTGGTCGAGCGCCTCGGTCTCGGCCGAGCGCAGACCGGTGGAGCTGTGCGCCTCGGCGCGGGCCAGCTGCCAGTCCTCGATCTCGGGGGTGCCGGCCTGCTGCGGCTGCCGCTGCTTCTTGCGGTACGTGTTGATGTACGTGTTGGTGAGGATCCGGTACAGCCAGGCCTTGAGGTTCGTGCCCGGCCGGTACTGGTGGAACGAGGCGAACGCCTTGGTGAACGCCTCCTGCACCAGGTCCTCGGCGTCGGCGGGGTTGCGGGTCATCCGCAGGGCCGCCGAGTACAGCTGGTCGAGGTGCTGCAGCGCCTCCTCCTCGAAGCGGCGACCGCGCTGGGCGTCGGTCTCCCCCGCCGGCGCCCGGCTGGTGTCCTCGCTCACGACGTTCGAGCCTAGCCGCGGGTCGGGGAGCCCGCCGCTGGCACCACCCTCCGCCGCGCGCGCGCCCCACGCGGCGTCCCCGCCGGCCGCGTGGCAGGCGCTCCCGTGGTCACCGCCGGCCACGGTGTCGATCGACACCAGCATCGCCGCTCCCTCGCTCGCTCCCGGGCGGGCCCGGGGCCCTGGGCCCCGCGGTCCACCGCTGCTCTCGAGGAGGAGAACACCGCCTCCGGGCGGCGTTGTTCCGCCTCGCCCGGCGGGGAGCGGGTCGCGGCCGCGCGGAACGGGCGTCAGACCGGCAGCGGCGGGCCGACGGGCGTCAGCAGCTCGGGGTCGTCGGAGCGGACGCTGCCGACGCGCGCCGCCACGGGCACCGCGCTGAAGCGGCCGGGCGGCACCGCGAGGGCGGCGCCGAGCACCTCGCCCACCTCCTCGGGCCGGCGGCGCTGCGGGTCGAGCCACGCGGCCCACTGCTCGGGCGGGAGCACCACGGGCATCCGCTCGTGCACCGCGGCGAGCCCGGGCTCGGCGTCGCGGGTGAGGACGGCGAACGTCGTCAGCCACTCCCCCGCCTCGTCGTCCTCGCCGCTGCCCGCGGGCGGGCGGGGCCGCCAGTGCTCGTAGATGCCGGCGAGGGCGAGGGGCCCGCCGTCGGCCAGGGACATGAAGTACGGCTGCTTGCGCGGGGCGCCGTCGCCCTCCAGGCGCTGCCACTCGTACCAGCCGTCGGCGGGCACCAGGCAGCGGCGGGCGGCGGCGGCGCGGCGGTAGGCGGGCCGCTCGAGCACCGACTCGGCGCGGGCGTTGATCATGCGCGCGCCGCCCGAGCGGTCCTTGGACCACGACGGCACCAGGCCCCAGGTCAGCAGCCGCAGCTCGCGACGGGTCGCCCCGGGCTCGGCGCCCACCTCCGGCCCGGCGCCCGCCTCGTCGCCGGGCTCGGTGCGCGGGCGGGCCACCACGGCCGCCCGCCGCTGGGTGGGGGCGGCGTTCCAGGTGGGCCGCAGCTCGCCCCCGGTCAGGTCGGCGTCGACGTCGAAGGCCTCGACGACCTCCTCAGCGCCCGCGCTCGCCGCGTACCTGCCGCACACGCGACCAGGATGCCGCACCCTCCCGACGGGCGTCCCCCCGCGTGCAGGCGGGCCCGCGCTGCGGTAGGACGGGGCCATGAGCATCGTCCGCCGCCTCGCCCGCCCCCTGCTCGCCGCCCAGTTCGTCTGGGGCGGCGTCGACCAGCTGCGCCGCCCGGACATCAAGGCGGACAACGGCGGGCCGATCATCCCCGCGCTGGCCGGGCTCTCGGTCGGGCCGGTCACGCTGCCGACCGAGCCCGAGGCCCTGGTGCGGGTCAACGGCGCGATCATGACGGGGGCGGGCGCCCTGCTGGCCCTGGGCCGGCTGCCGCGCCTGTCGTCCCTGGCCCTGGCGGCGTCGCTGGTGCCGACCACGCTGACCGGCCACCAGTTCTGGAACGCGCCCGACGAGAAGACCCGCCAGCTGCAGATCGTGCAGGTGCTCAAGAACGCGGGGATGCTCGGCGGCCTGCTCATCGCCGCCGTCGACACCGAGGGCAAGCCCGGGCTGGGGTGGCGCGCCAAGCGCGCGGGCCGCGACGCCCGCCGCGCCGCCAAGCTCGCCGCGGCCGACGCCCAGCGCACCAAGGGCCGGATCAAGCGCGACACCGAGCTCGCGGTGCGCCGGGGCCGGGAGTCCCTGCCCGTCTGAGCCCCCGCCGTCCGAGCCCGTCTCCCCCGAGCGGGGCGCGGCCGGCGGGGCCACCCGCCGGCCGTCTCCTAGGCTCCCTGCGGTGACGCGAGCTGACGCCGGCACGGGCCCGGGCCTGTGGCCCGCCCCCGTGCTCGACCCCTCCGCCCCCCTGGACGCCACCGTGGTGCTGCCGGGGTCGAAGTCGCTGACCAACCGCTACCTGGTGCTCGCCGCCCTCGCCGACGGCCCGTCGGTGCTGCGCGCGCCCCTGCGCTCGCGCGACACCCTGCTCATGGCCGCGGGCCTGCGCCAGCTCGGCGCCACGATCGACGACGCACCCTCCGGCGACGGCTCCTGGCTGGTGACGCCGGGCCCGCTCCGCGGGGGCGGCACGGTCGACTGCGGGCTGGCCGGCACGGTGATGCGCTTCCTCCCACCGGTGGCCGCGCTCGCCGGCGGCGACACCACCTTCGACGGCGACCCCCGGGCCCGCGAGCGGCCGATGGCCCCGGTGCTCGCGGCGCTGCGCGACCTCGGCGCGCGGGTGGACGACGACCCGGCCCGCCCGGGCCTGATGCCCTTCACGGTGCGCGGCGCCGGCTCGCTGCGGGGCGGGCGGGCGCACATCGACGCCAGCGCCTCCAGCCAGTTCGTCAGCGCGCTGCTGCTCGCCGGGGCCCGCTTCGAGCAGGGCCTGGTGCTCGAGCACGTCGGCGGGGTGCTCCCCTCCACCCCGCACCTGGCGATGACGGTGGAGCTGCTGCGCGACTGCGGCATCGAGGTGGCGGTCGAGGAGGGCGTGGACGGCGCCCCCCGCACCTGGGTGGTGCCGCCCGGGCGGGTCGGGGCGGTCGACGTCGAGGTGGAGCCCGACCTGTCCAACGCCGCGCCCTTCCTGGCCGCCGCGGCCCTGGCCCCCGAGGGCGGGCGGGTGCGCGTGCCGGGGTGGCCCGAGCGCACCACCCAGGCCGGCGACGCGCTGCGCGACCTGCTCGACCAGATGGGCGCCGACGTCGAGCTCACCCGCGAGGCGCTGACCGTGACCAGCACCGGGGAACTCTTCGGCGTCGAGGCCGACCTGCACGACGCGGGCGAGCTGGCGCCCGTGGTCGTGGCCCTGGCCGCCCTCGCCGAGACCCCCTCGCACTTCTCCGGCATCGCCCACCTGCGCGGGCACGAGACCGACCGGCTCGCCGCGCTGGCCACCGAGATCGGGGCGCTCGGCGGCGACGTCCAGGAGACCGCCGACGGGTTGGTGGTGCGCCCCCGGCCGCTGCACGGCGGGGTGTTCGCGACCTACGCCGACCACCGGATGGCCACGGCGGGGGCGGTGCTCGGGCTCCGCGTGCCCGGGGTGCGGGTGGAGGACGTGGGCACGACCGGCAAGACGCTGCCCGACTTCCCCGGGCTGTGGTCGACGATGCTGGGCCGGACCTGACCGGGGGGCGGGCGTGACCGGGTCGCGGCGGTGGGACGAGAGCGACGTCCGGGTGCGGCCGAACCCGCGGGGCTCGCGGCCGCGCACCAAGGACCGCCCCGAGCACGCCGATGCCGTCCCGGGGCGGGTGCTGACCATCGACCGGGGCCGGTTCACCGCCCTGGTCGCCGCGGACACCCCCGACGAGCGCACCGTGGTGGCGATGAAGGCCCGCGAGCTGGCCCGCTCGGGGGCCGGGAGCATCGCGGTGGGCGACCGGGTCGACCTGGTGGGCGACACCTCCGGCGGCGTGGACTCCCTGGCCCGGGTGGTGCGCGTGCAGGAGCGCCGCACCGCGCTGCGGCGCACCGCCGACGACACCGACCCCGTCGAGCGGGTCATCGTGGCCAACGCCGACCAGCTCGTCGTCGTCACCTCCACGGTCGACCCGGAGCCGAACCTGCGCCTGGTCGACCGCTGCCTGGCGGCGGCGTGGGACGCGGGGATGGACGCCGTCATCGCCCTGACCAAGGCCGACCTCGGCGACCCGGCCCGGGCGCTGGCGGCGTGGGCCGCGCTCGACGTGCCGGTGCTCGTGCTCGCCCGGCGCACCGCGGGCGAGACCCGCTCGGTGGAGGGCCTGGACGCCGTCCGCGCCGGGCTGGCCGGGCGCGACACCGTCCTGGTGGGTCCCTCGGGGGTGGGCAAGTCGACCCTGGTGAACGCGCTGGTGCCCACGGCGCTGCGGGCCGTGGGCGGGGTCAACACCGTCACGGGGCAGGGGCGGCACACCTCGTCGTCGGCGGTGGCGCTGCGGCTGCCGGCGGTGCCGGGGCTGCCGGGCGCTCCCGGCTGGGTGACCGACACCCCCGGCGTCCGCAGCTTCGGCCTGGCCCACCTCGACCCGCAGCGCCTGCTGACCGCCTTCGGCGACCTCGCGCTGGGCAGCGAGCAGTGCCCGCGCGGGTGCAGCCACGACGAGCAGGCGTGCGCGCTCGACGCCTGGGTGGCCTCCGGGGCGGCCGGCGAGGCGGGGCCCGCCCGGCTGGAGTCGCTGCGCCGCCTGCTGCGCAGCCGCGCCGGCGAGGAGCAGGGCGGCCGGGCCGCCGACGACGCCTGAGCGCCGCGCCTACACCGGGACGCTGCCCCCGCTGCGCCAGTAGCGGCCGTTCTCGCGCTCGAGCATCTGCGCGTCCACCAGGTACCGCCGGGCGCTGACCACGTCGACGCCGGGCGCCACGGCGGCTCGCAGCAGGGCGTTGACCTCCACCTCGGTGTAGGTCAGGCCGGGCTCGAAGGACTGCGCCAGGTAGTCGAGCACCACCAGGCGCTTGGCGTGCCGCGCGGGCAGCTGCACCACCCGGCCGTCGTCGTCGAAGAAGGCGCGCAGCACCCGCTGCTGGCTCTCGCTGGGGCCGCTGCGGCCCGGCGGCGCCGGATCCCGACCGTCCACGCAGGCAGGGTAGGCAGGCACCGGCGCGCGCGCCGCCCGGCACGGAGCGGGGGCTACGGTCGGGCGATGACCGGTCCCGGTGCCGAGGTGAGCCCCCGGCGCGAGCGCTACGGCGACGACCTGCGCCTCGCGCTCATCGTCGCCGACGCGGTCGACCAGCTGACCACCGAGCGCTTCCGCGCCCGCGACCTGGTGGTGGAGACCAAGCCCGACCTCACCCCGGTCACCGACGCCGACCGGGCGGCGGAGGCCCTGGTGCGGGCGCAGCTGGGCCGGGCCCGGCCCCGCGACGGGGTGCTCGGCGAGGAGATGGGCGAGTCCGAGGGCAGCGGGACGCGGCAGTGGGTGGTCGACCCCATCGACGGCACCAAGAGCTTCGTGCGGGGGGTGCCGGTGTGGGCCACGCTGCTGGCGCTGCTCGACGACGGCGAGCCCGTGCTCGGGGTGGTCTCGGCGCCGGCGCTGCACCGACGCTGGTGGGCCGCCCGCGGCACCGGCGCGTGGACGGGGTCGAGCCTGGCCTCGGCGACCCGCCTGCAGGTCAGCTCCGTGGGGTCGCTGGCCGACGCGTCGCTGTCGAGCTCGGAGCTGCCCGAGTGGCAGGACGCGGGACTGCTCGAGCCGTTCCTGGGGCTGACGCGCGAGGTGTGGCGCAGCCGGGCGTACGGCGACTTCTGGTCCTACGCCCTCGTCGCGGAGGGCAGCGTCGACGTGGCGTGCGAGCCTGAGCTGGCGCTGCACGACATGGCCGCGCTGGTGCCCGTGGTCACCGAGGCGGGGGGGCGCTTCACCGACCTCGACGGCGTCGACGGCCCGCACGGGGCGAGCGCGGTGGCCACCAACGGGCTGCTGCACGACGCGGTGCTCGGGCGGCTGCGCGGCAGCGGCCCGCGAGGTGGTCCTCGCCCCTGACGCGCGCAGGGGGCGTGGCCGGTCGAGGCGACGGGTGGAGGCCGCGCTCGGGCGCAGGATGCGACGTCCTCCCCACCGACCAGGGTCGTTCGTGGTGCAGACGCACCATCCTCGGCGCACCCGCGACGCGAGGGGTGACCTCATCACCGGACTTCGCCGCTGACCAGCCGTCACGACGCCGACCTCCAGCCGGCGCGCGGCCGCCGCGAGGCGCCCGGACCGGGGTGTCCCGGGCGACCCCGGCGGGTAGGTGGTGCAGCACCTGACACCGAGCGACCTGAGGAGCACCGCCATGGCCACGAGGGACGACGTCTACGCGCACCTGGACGACGTGGACTTCCCCGCCGACAAGGACACCATCGTCGAGGTCGCCGAGCGCGCAGGGGCGCCCGAGGACGTCGTCCGGGCGCTGCGGGCGATGCCGCCGGTGGAGTACGCGAGCCGCGGCGAGGTGCTGCAGTCGGCGCGCACCGAGCAGCCGCAGGACGCGACGCGGGCCGCCGCGCAGGCGCGCGACCCGCACACGCAGATCGCCCAGGGCGACCGCGACCCGGGAGACACCCAGCCGCTGCGCTGAGCGCCCACCGATCAGGCGGCGGAAGCACGAAGGCCCCGGACCGTGAGGTCCGGGGCCTTCGCCTCGAGTAGCGGGGGCAGGATTTGAACCTGCGGCCTCTGGGTTATGAGCCCAGCGAGCTACCGAGCTGCTCCACCCCGCGTCGGTAGCCCCAACACTACAGCACCGACGCGGGGTGGCTCACCTCGAAGTCACCCGCCGGCCGCCGGAGCGGGCGTCGCCTCCGGGGTCGTCGGTGCGGGCGCGGCGCCGCCACCCGCGGCCTGCTCGGCTGCGATGGCCCGCTCGAGCGCCGCAGCGAGCCGCTCCTGCGCCGCGCCGTAGGCGGCGAAGTCGCCCTGGGCGAGCGCCGCCTGGCCCTCCTGGAGGGCCTGGTTGGCCTCGGCCAGCGCCGCCTCGAGCTCGCTGCCCGGAGGAGCGCTCGGCGGCGGGGTCGGGGCGTCGGTCGGCGGGCCGCCGGGATCGGTGGGCGGCACCTCGGGATCGGTCGGGGCCTCGCCCCCGCCCAGCTCGAAGTCACCGGCATTGGCACCGGCCTCACCGTCGAACACCTGGTCCAGCGCCTCGTCCAGGGTCTCGGCGAACCCGATCTCGTCGCCGAAGCTCACCAGCACCCGCTGGAGCAGCGGGTAGGAGCCGGAGCCGGAGCCCTGGATGTACGCGGGCTGCACGTACAGCAGGCCCCCGCCGATGGGCAGGGTGAGCAGGTTGCCCCGGATCACGGTGGTGGCACCGCCGGCCCGGAGGAGGTTCAGCTCGTTCGACACCCGCGGCGTGCCGTCGAACTCGTTCTGCACCTGTCCGGGGCCGCTGATGTTGGCGGCGGTGGGCAGCTCCAGAAGACGCAGGGTGCCGTAGCCCTCGCGCTTGACGCCCGTCTCGGACCCGGCGTCGGCGTCCACCGCGAGGAACCCGGTGAGCACGTTGCGGGTCTGGTCGGCCGCGGCTCGCGGGATGTACGAGGACGTGAGGGAGAAGGTTGCCTCCTCCTGGCCCGGCATCTGGAGGGTCAGGTAGTACGGCGGCTGGTCGATGCCGGCGGCCGTGTCGGTGCCCTGCGTGGGGTCGTTGGGCACCTGCCAGAAGGCCTCCCGCGTGAAGAACGAGTCAGCCTCTTCCACGTGGTAGTTGGCCAGCACGGCGCGCTGCACCTTGAACAGGTCCTCCGGGTAGCGCAGGTGGGCCATCAGCTGGCCGTCGATCTCCCGCAGCGGCTGGATGGCGCTCGGGAAGGTCTCCGACCACGCCTCCAGGATCGGGTCGTCCTCGTCCCAGGCGTACAGGTCGACCTCGCCGGTGTAGGCGTCGACCGTGGCCTTGACGGAGTTGCGGATGTAGTTCACCTGGCGCCGCTGAAGCGCAGCGACGGCTTGGGCCTGGGTGGCGGAGTCCTGGGTGATCTCCCCCAGCTCCTGCTGCTGGGAGTACGGGTAGGCGTTCGACGTGGTGTACCCGTCGACGATCCACACCACGCGGCCGTCGACGACGGCGGGGTACGGGTCGCCGTCGAGGGTGAGGAACGGCGCCACCTTCTGCACGCGCTCGCGGGGCTCGCGGTCGTAGAGGATCTGGGACCGGGAGTTCACCGCGTCCGAGAGCAGGATGTTCTGGTCGCGGAACTTGATGGCGTACAGCAGGCGGTGGAAGAGGTTGCCGACAGACGGCCCTCCGTCGGCGTCGTAGGTGAAGTTGGCCTCGCCGCCCTCCTCGTCGTCGTCGGGGTAGTCCAGCTCGCGCTGAGGCGCTCCCTCAGGGGCTCCGACGATGGAGAAGTCCGGGGAGCTCTCGCCGAAGTAGATCCGCGGCTGCTCGACGTTGAGCGCACCCTGCGAGGGGATGCCCTGCTGGATGAACGCCGGCTGCCCGCTGGGGCTGCGCTGGTTCCCCGCGGCCGCGACCACGCCGTAGCCGTGCGTGTAGATGATGTGGTCGTTGTTCCAGTTGTCCTGCACCGTCGCCTGCGTCAGCTCGCGGACGGCGATGACGGTGTCCTGGCTCTGCCCGTCGATCTCGTAGCGGTCGACGTCGAGGGCGTCGGGGAAGCCGTAGTAGCCGCGCACCTGCTCCAGCTGGCGGAACGCGGGGCTGACCACGGCCGGGTCGAGCAGGCGGATGCTCGCCGCCGTCTCAGCGTCGTCGCGCAGCGCGTTCGCCGCCCCCTGCGTGGTCGGCTCGTAGGTCTCGCTGGCGACGTCGTCGACCCCGAAGGCGGCGAGGGTCCCGTCGATGTTGCGCTGGATGTAGTCCCGCTCCCGGGTCAGCTCGCTCGGGTCCACCTGGAAGCGCTGGATCACCGCGGGCACCACGCCACCGGCCACGATGGCGACGACGACGAGCAGGCCGATGCCGCCCAGCGGGATGCGCCAGTTCCCGGTCGCGATCGTGGCGAAGAAGAGCAGCGCCACGATCACCGCGATGACGGCGAGGAAGAACCGCGCGGGGATCACAGCGTTGACCTCGGTGTAGCCGGCGCCGTCGACGAAGGCCGCCTGACCGTTGATCAGCTGCGAGTAACGGTCGAGGAAGTACGAGGCCCCCTGCAGCAGGGCGAGCACCCCGGCGAGGACGGCGAGGTGCACCCGAGCGGCGCGGGTGGTGCGCGGGCCCGGGCCCTGGAGCCGGAACCCGCCGTAGAGGTAGTGCGTGGCGGCCGCGGCGAGCAGCGACAGCACCAGCACCGCGATGAGGAAGCCGAGCGCGAAGCGCGCCAGAGGCAGGGAGAAGACGTAGAAGCTGATGTCGTGCCCGAACTGCGGGTCCACCTCGCCGAAGGGCCGGCGGTTGATCCACAGCAGCACGGTCTGCCACTGCCCCGCCGCCGCCGAGCCGGCGAAGAGCCCGAGGAGCGTCGGCAGGGCCACGAGCACCACGCGGCGCAGCGGCTCGAGGCTCTCGCGGTACCGGTCGAGGTTCTGGGCCTCCTGGCTGACGGGGGCGTAGATCGGCCGGGTGCGGTAGGCCAGCGACAGGCTGCTCGCCACCGCGGCCGCCATCAGGGCGGCGCCGGCGAGGAACAGCAGCGCCTGGGTGATCAGCCGGGTGGTGTAGACGTCTTGGAAGCGGAGCTGGCGGAACCACAGGTAGTCGGTGTAGAGCTCGGAGGCGAGGCTGATCGCCAGCAGCAGGCCGCCGACGACCAGGGCGGTGGGCAGCAGCGCCCCGCGACGGCGGCGCCCTCCCGCGGTGGGGCGGGCGGGGCCGGCCGGTCGCGGCGGCGGGGAGGGGAAGCTCACGTCAGTCACCTGGAGGTCGAGGGGCGGCACGGGCAGCCGAAGGTCAACAGTTGGTCAAGAGTAGGCGCTGCCCCGGACGCTCGCGCCAGGCACCCGCCGCGGCACCCCGGAGCGGGTGGGCGCCGCCTCACGGACGGCACTCGGGCAGGCCCTCGGCCTCCCCGCGACCGGCGGCCTCCACCGCGTCGCGGGCCTCGGCGAGCGTGGCGACGCTGACCACCCGCAGGCCCTCGGGCACGTGGCCGACCACCTCGTCGCAGTTGGCCTCCGGGGCGAGGAACAGGTCGGCCCCGGCGTCGTCGGCGGCCGCCATCTTCTGCGCGACGCCGCCGATGCCGCCGACCTCGCCCGTGGTCGCGATGGTGCCGGTGCCGGCGACCTCCAGGCCCCCGGTCATGGGCCCCTCGGTCAGCAGGTCGACGATGCCGAGGGCGAACAGCAGCCCGGCGCTGGGCCCCCCGACCCGGTCGACCTCGATGGCCACCTGCACCGGCAGGTCGTCGTCCGCGTAGTCGACGTCGACGCTGATGCCCAGCTGCACCTGCCCCTCGTCCCCCAGCGCGGTGCGGACGGGCACCTCGACGGGCTCGGCGTCGCGCAGGACCGTCACGGTGACGCTGCGGCCGGCGCCGACGACGTCCAGCGCCGCCCGCAGCGCCGTGAGGTCGGGCGCGGGCGCGCCGTCGACGGCCTGGACGACGTCGCCCTCGAGCAGCAGCCCGTCGGCGGGCGACCCCGGGGCCGCGCCGACCACCGTCAGGGTCGTGGGCACCCGGTAGCCGAGCTCGGTGAGGGCGGCCACCGTGGCGCTGTCCTGCGAGGCGGTCATGTCGCGGGTGTCGCGCCGCCGCTCCTCCTCGGCGCTGGTGCCCGGCGGGTACACCTGCTCGGCGAGCAGCGCGCTGCGGTCGGGGTGCAGCCAGGCCACGAGCACGGCGAGCAGGTCGACCGAGCCGCCGGGGCCGCCCGAGACCCGGACGGTGGTGAGGTCGAGCGACCCGGTCGTCGGGTAGGTGGGGGCGCCCTCGACGGTGATCAGCGGGGTGCCGTCGACCTCGCCGAGGGTGTCGTAGACCGGCCCCGGCTGCTCGACCACGAAGGGCACCGGCAGCAGCGTGAGGGCCGCGGCGAGCAGGGCGGCGCCGACGGCCCCGACCCACGCCGCGGCCGAGCGCGCGGCGGGCGACCCGGAGTCG
>CADCUY010000501.1 GCA_902806005.1 uncultured Quadrisphaera sp.
GCAGCAGCGCCCGACGCGTGCAGGCGAGCAGGACCGCGGTCACGGCTGCGCCACCAGCTCGCGCTCGACGCCCGCTCCGTCGGCGGCAGGCGGGGCGGGCGGCAGCGCCAGGGTGCGGCGCGTGCCGTCGAACAGGTCGGCCAGGAACCGCCCGGTGTGGCTGCCGGTGCGGCGGTGGTCCTTCGCCACCTGCTCCGGGGTGCCCTGCGCGATCATCCGGCCCCCGCCGGAGCCGCCCTCGGGCCCCATGTCGAGCACCCAGTCGGCGCTCTTGATGACGTCGAGGTTGTGCTCGATGACGATCACGGTGTTCCCCTTGTCGACGAGGCCCTGGAGCACCAGCAGCAGCTTGCGCACGTCCTCGAAGTGCAGGCCCGTGGTCGGCTCGTCGAGCACGTACACGGTGCGTCCCGTCGAGCGGCGCTGCAGCTCGCCGGCCAGCTTGACCCGCTGGGCCTCGCCGCCCGAGAGGGTCGGCGCGGGCTGGCCGAGGCGCACGTAGCCCAGCCCGACGTCGACCAGGGTGCGCAGGTGCCGGGCGATGCTCGGCACCGCGGCGAAGAAGTCGGCGGCCTCCTCGATCGGCATGTCGAGCACCTCGGCCACCGTCTTGCCCTTGAAGTGGACCTCGAGGGTCTCGCGGTTGTACCGGGCGCCGTGGCAGACCTCGCAGGGCACGTACACGTCGGGCAGGAAGTTCATCTCGATCTTGATGGTGCCGTCGCCCGCGCAGTGCTCGCAGCGGCCGCCCTTGACGTTGAAGCTGAACCGGCCCGGCAGGTAGCCGCGCACCTTGGCCTCGGTGGTCTCGGCGAAGAGCTTGCGCACCGAGTCCCACACGCCGGTGTACGTCGCGGGGTTCGAGCGCGGGGTGCGCCCGATGGGGCTCTGGTCGACGTGGACCACCTTGTCGAGGTCGTCGAGGCCGGTCACCCGGGTGTGCCGCCCCGGCACCTGCCGCGCGCCGTTGAGGCGGTTGGCGAGCACCTTGTAGAGGATGTCGTTGACCAGGCTGGACTTGCCCGACCCGGACACCCCGGTGACGGCGACCATCACGCCCAGCGGGACGTCGACGTCGATGCCCGCCAGGTTGTGCTCGCGCGCGCCGACGACCTTGATGACCCGCCCCTTGTCGACCTTGCGCCGGGTCGCCGGCGTCTCGATGGACAGCCGGCCCGCCAGGTACTGGCCGGTGACGGACTCCTCGTTGACCAGGAGGTCGGCCACGCTGCCCGAGTGCACGACCTGGCCGCCGTGCTCGCCGGCGCCCGGGCCGATGTCGACGACCCAGTCGGCGATGGCGATGGTGTCCTCGTCGTGCTCGACCACGATGAGGGTGTTGCCCAGGTCGCGCAGGCGCAGCAGGGTGTCGATCAGCCGCCGGTTGTCGCGCTGGTGCAGGCCGATGCTCGGCTCGTCGAGGACGTACAGCACGCCGACGAGGCCGGAGCCGATCTGCGTGGCCAGCCGGATCCGCTGCGCCTCGCCGCCGGAGAGGGTGCCCGCGGGCCGGTCGAGGGAGAGGTAGGTCAGCCCGACGTCGACGAGGAACTGCACCCGGGCGAGGATCTCCTTGAGCACCGCCGCGGCGATCTGCGCCTCGCGGGAGCTGAGCTCGAGCCCGCTCAGCCACACGTGCAGCTCGGTGACCGGCAGGGCGCACGCCTCGGCGATCGAGCGGCCGCCGACCTTGACGGCGAGCACCTCGGGCCGCAGCCGGGCGCCGCCGCACACCGGGCACGGCACCTCGCGCATGTAGCCCTCCATGCGCTCGCGGGAGGAGTCGGACTCGGTCTCCGCGTGGCGGCGGGCGATGAACGGCAGCGCGCCCTCGAAGCCGGTGGAGTACGCCCGCTCCCGGCCCCAGCGGTTCTTGTACTTGACGTGGACCTCGTGGTCCTGCCCGGTGAGCACCGCGGTGCGCGCCCGCTCGGGCAGCGCCCGCCACGGCACGTCGACCGAGAAGCCGAGCTGCTCGCCCAGGCCGCGCAGCAGGCGCTGGTAGTACTCCGCGGTGCCCTGCCCCGACCACGGGGCGATCGCGCCCTCGGCCAGGCTGCGCTCCGGGTCGGGGACGACGAGCTCGGGGTCGACCTCGAGCTTGGTGCCGATGCCGGAGCACTCGGGGCACGCGCCGTAGGGGGCGTTGAACGAGAAGGTGCGCGGCTCCACCTCCTCCAGCGCGAGGGGGTGGTCGTTGGGGCAGGCGAGCTTCTCGGAGAACCGCACCTCCTTGCCCTCGGCGCCGTCCTCGAGGTCGACCATGTCGATGATGACGATGCCCTCGGCCAGCCCCAGGGCGGTCTCGACGGAGTCGGTGAGCCGGCGCTGCACCGACTCGCGCGCCACCAGGCGGTCGACGACCACCTCGATGGTGTGCTTGCGCCGCTTGTCGAGCCCGCCCGCGGTGGCCGAGGCGCCCGCGGTCAGCTCCGCGAGCTCCGCGAGCTGGCGGGTCTGCCCGTCGACCCGGGCGCGGGCGTAGCCCTTGGAGCGCAGCTCGCCGAACAGCTCGACGAACTCGCCCTTGCGCCCGCGGACCACCGGGGCGAGCACCTGGTAGCGCGTGCCGTCGGGCAGCTCCATCAGCCGGTCGACGATCTGCTGCGGGGTCTGCCGGGCCACCGGCTCGCCGCACACCGGGCAGTGCGGGCGGCCGGCGCGGGCCCACAGCAGGCGCAGGTAGTCGTAGACCTCGGTGATCGTGCCCACCGTCGAGCGCGGGTTGCGCGAGGTCGACTTCTGGTCGATGGACACCGCGGGCGACAGGCCCTCGATGAAGTCGACGTCGGGCTTGTCCATCTGCCCGAGGAACTGGCGCGCGTAGGCCGACAGCGACTCCACGTAGCGGCGCTGGCCCTCGGCGAAGATGGTGTCGAACGCCAGCGACGACTTGCCCGAGCCCGACAGCCCCGTGAAGCAGATCAGCCCGTCGCGCGGGAGGTCGAGGTCGACGTCCTTGAGGTTGTGCTCCCGGGCGCCCTGCACGACGAGTCGATCCACACCGACAACTGTAGGTGCGCCCTCGGACGGTGGAGCCGCGGTCAGCCGGAGGTGACCGCTCGCACACCCGCCGCGGGGGCGCGCGGCGGCGGGCCGTCACCGCCCGCCGGGTACTCCTCCAGCGGCACCTCGCCCGCCCGCCAGGCCGCGAGCACGGGCGCGACGACGCGCCAGCAGGTCTCCACGACGTCGGCGCGCACCGACAGGGTCGGGTCGCCCTCGAGCACGCCGGCGAGCACCTGCCCGTAGGCGGGCAGGTCGCCGGCGCCCATCCGCGAGGACAGCCGGGTCGCGTCGAGGGTGAACGGGTCGCCGGGACTGTTCACCGTGAGGTCGAGGGTGACGGAGTCGGGCGAGAAGCCGAGGACGAGGCGCGTGGGCGCGGGCTCGCCGAGCAGCCCGCGCGGCAGGTGCGGCACGGGCCGGAAGGTGACCACCGCCTCCTTGCGGGGCCGGCCGAGGGCCTTGCCCGAGCGCAGCCGGAACGGCACCCCCGCCCACCGCCAGGTGTCGACGACCAGGTCGACCTCGGCGAGGGTCTCGGTGCCCAGCGCCGGGTCGACGCCCTCCTCGGCCGCGTAGTCGGGCACGTCGCGGTCGCCGACCCGGCCGGCGGTGTAGCGGGCTCGCCGGCTGGCGACGTCCGCGGGGCCGGCCAGGCGGACGGCGCGCAGCAGCTCGGCCTGCCGGTCGCGCAGGTCGCGCTCGTCGAGCGAGGCGGGGGCGTCCATGGCGAGCAGCGCCATCACCAGCAGCAGGTGGCTCTGCACCATGTCGACCAGCGCGCCGGCCCGGTCGTAGTAGCGGGCGCGGCCCTCCAGGGCCAGGTCCTCGTCGTAGACGACGTCGACCCGCTCCACGTGCGCCGCGCTCAGCAGGGGCTCGAAGATCCGGTTGGCGAACCGCAGGCCGAGCAGGTTGAGCACCGTCGAGCGGCCGAGGAAGTGGTCGACCCGGTGCACCTGCCGCTCGGGCACCAGCCGGCCCACCAGGGCGTTCAGCGCCCGGGCGGACTCCTCGTCGGAGCCGAACGGCTTCTCCAGGACCAGGCGGGTGCCCGCCGGGACGCCGGTGCGCTCCAGCGCGGCGCAGGACGCCGCGGTCACCGCCGGCGGCAGCGCGAAGCAGACCGCCACCGGGGTCTGGCAGCCGGCGAGCAGGGCGGCGAGCTCGGCGTCGTCGGTGACGTCGGCGCGCTGGTAGCGGGTGCCGTCGAGCACCGCCTCGAGCACGTCGCCGCCCGGGCCGCCGGCCGCGCGGTCGGCGGAGCCGGCGAAGGCCACCGCCACCCGCTCGCGCCACTGCGCGCCCCCGAGGTCCTCCACGCCGGCGCCGACCAGCTGCAGGCCGCCCGGCGCGCCCGCTCCGCGCCCCGAGGCCAGGAGCTCGGCCAGCCCGGGCAGCAG
>CADCUY010000502.1 GCA_902806005.1 uncultured Quadrisphaera sp.
GGGTCCCTCGAGGCGGGGCCGCGGGCCCCGAGCGGGTGGCGGGTGCGCGCCGTCATCGACACCGGAGTCCCGGCGCCGGGCGCGCCGCCGCTGGCCGGGGCCGCGCGGTGAGCGGCCCGTCGCCCCGCGGGGCGCAGCACGACGGCGACAGCGGGCCGGACGACGTGCGGGTGCTCCTGGTCGACGACCAGGCGCTGATCCGGCTGGGCTTCCGGATGCTGCTGGAGGCCGAGCCGGGGATCACCGTGGTCGGCGAGGCCGCCGACGGCGCCCAGGCGGTGTCGATGACCCGGGCGCTGCGGCCGGACGTGGTGCTGATGGACGTGCGGATGCCCGTCCTCGACGGGGTCGAGGCGACCCGGCAGATCGTGGCCTCCGCGTCCTCGGCGCGCGTGCTCGTGCTGACCACCTTCGACCTCGACGAGCACGCCTTCGCGGCGCTGCGCGCCGGCGCCAGCGGGTTCCTGCTCAAGGACGCCCAGCCCGCGGAGCTCGTCGGAGCCCTGCGCTCGGTCGCCGCCGGCGACGCCGTCGTCTCCCCCCGCGTCACCCGCGCCCTGCTGACGGCGATGGAGAGCCACCTGCCCGACCCCACCTCGGGGCGCACCACCAGCCAGGACGAGCTGGCCCTGCTCACCGAGCGGGAGCGCGAGGTGCTCGTCGAGGTGGCCCACGGCCGCACCAACGCCGAGGTGGCCTCGCGGCTGGTGCTCTCCGAGGCCACGGTCAAGGGCCACGTGGGCCGCGTGCTGACCAAGCTGGAGCTGCGCGACCGGGTGCAGATCGTGGTCTGGGCCTACCGCAACGGCGTCGTGCGCCCCGGCGACCCCGCCGACGAGTAGACCACCGGCCCGGCGGCGGGCACCGGCCCCGCCGCCCACGGGCCCGCCGTCGCCGGCGACCTCTCGGGGGTCCTGGACGGACCCCGCGGCCGGCGCCGGTCGGTACCTGAGGCGGAGCGACCGCGACCAGGGGTGGGGGTCGGGCCCCGCGAGGTCCATCCCTGCGACCGGCGCCGCGGCGGGAGCCCGCTCCTAGCGTGGGAACGAGCCGCGAGAACGCGGCCGTGCACCCCCGAGGAGGTCGTCCGTGAGCACCGCGCTGTGGTCCTGGCTCCAGGCGGACCCCTACCTCCTGCTCTTCCCGCTGATCCTCGTCGAGGGCCCGCTCGCCACGCTGCTCGCCGGGTCCCTGGTCGCCGCCGGGGCGATGAGCTTCCCCCTCGCCGGTGCCCTCGCCGTCGCAGCCGAGCTCACCGCCGACGCTGCCATCTTCACCGCCGGGCGGCTGAGCCGGGGCCCGCGGGCCCGGGCCCGGCTCGCCCGGGTCGGTCTCACCGCGGCCCGGCGCGGCGCGCTGGAGCTGGCGGTGACCCGCGACCTGCCCGGCCTGCTGCTGGGCGCCAAGGTCGCCGACGCCGCCGCCGTCCCGGTGATCCTCGCCGCGGGCGCCTCCGGGGTCGGCTACGCCCGGTTCCTGGCCTGGAGCGCGGCCCTGAGCATCCCCAAGGCCCTGCTCCTGCTCGCCCTGGGGGCGGTCTTCGGCACGCAGGTCACCGCCCTGCTCACCCCCGGCGCCACCGCGGGCCTCGTGCTCGCCGCCCTGGCCGCCCTCGTCGCGGTCACCACCGTCCGCCGCCGCCGCGCCGCGGCCACCCACCGCACCACCCACCAGCCCGCCACCACCCGCCACCTCGAAGGAGCACGGTCATGAGGGTCCTCATCGGTTCCGACACCTACTACCCGGACGTCAACGGGGCCTCGTACTTCACCCAGCGCCTCGTCGCCGGCCTGCAGCAGCGCGGCCACGAGGTGCAGGTCGTCGCCGCCGCCCGCACCGCGCGCAGCGAGGTGGTCGTCCGCGGCGGGACCACCGAGCACCGGGTGCGCTCGCTGCCCGTGCCCGGGCACCCGGGCTTCCGCGCCACCCCGCCCGGCGTCCGCCGGCGCGTCCGCGCCGCCGTGCTCGCCGCGCGCCCCGACGTCGTGCACGCCCAGGGCCACTTCGCCATCGGCCGCGCGCTGATCCGCGCGGCGCGCGAGCTCGGCATCCCGGTGGTGGCGACCAACCACTTCATGCCCGACAACCTCGTGTACTACCTGGGCCTGCCGACGCCGCTGGAGCGGGCCGTCGAGGCGTGGGCGTGGAAGGACTTCGCCCGGGTCTTCAACGGCGCCGACGTGGTCACCGCTCCCACCCCCTTCGCCGCCGCGCTCGCCGAGGCCGAGGGCGTCCGCGGGCCGGTGACCGCCGTCTCGTGCGGGATGGACCTCTCGCGCTTCTCCCCCGACGTCGACCCCGCGCCGTTCCGCGCCCGCCACCACCTCGACGCGAGGCCGACGATCACCTACGTCGGGCGGCTGGACGCCGAGAAGCACGTCGACGAGCTGATCCGCGCCCTCCCCCTGGTGCGCGCCACCGTCGACGCCCAGCTGGTGGTGGTGGGCACCGGCCACGAGCACGAGGCGCTGGTGGCCCTCGCCGCCGCCCAGGGCGTCGCCGAGCACGTGCGCTTCACCGGCTTCGTCGCCGACGCCGACCTGCCCGGGGCGTACGCCGCCGCGAGCGTGGCCGTCAACCCCGGCACCGCCGAGCTGCAGTCCATCGTCACCCTCGAGGCGATGGCCTCGGGCCGGCCCGTGGTCGGCGCCGACGCCCGGGCGCTGCCCCTGCTGGTGCACGAGGGCAGCAACGGGCACCTGTTCACCCCGGGCGACGTCGTCGGGCTCGCCGCGGCCCTGACCCACGTGCTCACCGACGACGACGCCCGGGCCTCGATGGGCCGGCAGAGCCTGCGCCTGGTCGCCGCCCACGACGTCGCGGCCACCCTCGACACCTTCGAGGGCCTGTACGCCGCGCTGCTGCCCACCGCCCCGGTGCGCCCCCCGGCGCTCCTCGCCGGCGCCCGCTGACCACGCCGCACCCACCTCTGGAGGACCGCCATGACCACCCCCACCCCCACCGCCCCGGGCGACGACCTGCACGTCGTCCTGGGCTCCGGCCCCGCGGGCACCGCCCTGGTCGCCGAGCTCGCCGCCCGCGGGCACCGGGTGCGCAGCGTCGACCGCAACCCCGACGCGACCCCCCCGCCCGGGGTCGAGCACGCCACCGCCGACCTCTCCGACCCGGCGGCGGCCACCGCGGCCACCGCCGGCGCCGCCGTGCTCTACCACTGCGTCAACGTCGCCTACCACCGCCAGGTCGACCTGCTGCCCGGGATCGCCACCGCCGTCCTGGGGGCTGCGGCCGCCCACGGCGCCAGGCTGGTCGTGCTCGACACCCTCTACCCCTACGGCACCGCCGACGGCGAGCACCTCACCGAGGACACCCCGTGGGCGGCCACCAGCCGCAAGGGCCGCCTGCGCGCCGAGCTCGACACCCGCTACCTGGCCGCGCACACCAGCGGCGAGGTGCGGGTGGTGGCCGGTCGCTCCGCGGACTTCTACGGCCCCGGGGTCCTCACCTCCACCCTCGCCGGCGCCGTCTTCCCCGCGGCGCTCACCGGGCAGCCCGCGCTGACCCTGGGCGACGTCGACCTGCCGCACAGCTACACCTACATCACCGACGTCGCCCGCGGCCTCGCCACCCTCGGCGAGCGCCCGGACGGCGACGGGCGCATCTGGCACCTGCCGACCGTGCCCGCGCGCACGACCCGCGCCGTCCTCGACCTGGTCGAGGCCTCCGCCGGCCGGCCGCTGACCACGCACAACCTGGCCCGCGCCGAGGCCTTCGGGCCCTTCGACGAGGTCTTCATGGCCGAGTACGCGGAGATGTTCTACCAGCACACCATCGCCCAGAACGTGGTCTCCACCGCCTTCGAGGAGGCCTTCGGGGCCACCCCCACGCCGCTGGAGACCGGCATCCCCGCCACCACCGGCTGGTACCGCGAGCTCCTCGCGCGCTGACGCCCACCGCCCACCCCCGCACCACGACCTGGAGATGATGACGATGTCCCCCACGACGCACGCCTCGACCCGCCCGGCCTCGACCCGCCCGGCCTCGACCCCCCGACCCCCCGCACCCGACGCGGTGCGGGCCGCCGCCGCCGCGCCGGTGGTGCAGGACAACCGGCCCGCCTACCTGGCCTGGGGCCTGGCCTGGCTGGTCGGCTACGGCGCCTTCGCGCTCAGCAGCGGGCCCGACCCCCTGGTTCCGATGCCCGCGATCGTCCCCCTGGTGCTGCTCGGCGCCGGGGTGCTGGGCGCCCTGGTCGTCAGCGCGCTGGGCATCGCCCGCGACGCGCGCGGGGTCACCGGCCCCGCGGCCCTGCAGGGCACGCTCTTCGGGGCGGCCTGGGTCATCGGCTTCGTGGCGCTGTACCTGCTCATCACCGCGCTCGGCGGGCAGGTGCCCGACGAGGTCGTCTCGATCGCGCTGTGGCCCGCCGGGTCGGCGCTGGTGGTCGGCATGCTCTACCTCATGGGCGGTGCCCTGTACCGCGACCTGCTGCAGTTCGGCCTCGGCACCTGGCTCGCCCTCGTGGGCACCGCCGCGGTCTTCGCCGGCACCACCGGGCAGTACGCGCTGACCGCGGTGGTCGGCAGCGCCGGCTACGTCACCGCCGCGGCCCTCGAGGGCCGGCGCCGGGCGGCGGCGACCGCGTAGTCCGGGCGTCGCTCGCGAGCGTCCCGGACCGCCCTGGCCCTCCCCCGGAGCCAGGGCGGTCCGCGGGTGACCGAGCACGACGGCACCCCCGGTCGGGGGCCCGCCACGGCGCCCGAGACCATGAGCACCGGCTCGCTGGGCCACCCAGCCCGGGCGTCGACCGACGCCGCGGCGGTCCCGACCGGCCCCACACGAAGGAGCACCCCATGCGCGGAGTGGTCATGCACGCCCCCGGCGACGTCCGCGTCGAGGACCGCGAGGACCCCCAGATCATCGACCCGACCGACGCGGTCATCCAGCTGAGCGCCACGTGCGTGTGCGGGTCGGACCTGTGGCCCTACCGCGGCATCGAACCGGTCGACCACACCCTGATGGGCCACGAGTACGTCGGGATCGTCGAGCAGGTCGGCGACGCGGTGCGCACCGTGCGGGTCGGCGACTTCGTCGTCGGCTCCTTCGTGATCTCGGACAACACCTGCGAGATCTGCCGCGCCGGGTTCCAGTCCCGGTGCGTGCACGCCCAGCTGGTCGGCGGCACGATCGGCACCCAGGCGCAGAAGGCCCGCATCCCCTACGCCGACGGCACCCTGGTGGCCACCCCCGGCCACCCCGACCCGGACCTGGTGCCCTCCCTGCTGGCCGCCTCCGACGTCCTCGGCACCGGGTGGTTCGCCGCCGACGCCGCCCAGGCCGGTCCGGGCAGGACCGTCGCGGTCGTCGGCGACGGCGCGGTCGGCCTGATGGCCGTCCTCGCCGCCCAGCAGCTCGGCGCGGAGCGCATCATCGTCTTCAGCCGCCACGAGGACCGCCAGGCCCTCGCCCGCTCCTACGGGGCCACCGACATCGTCACCGAGCGCGGCGACGAGGGCGTGGCCGCGGTCAAGGAGCTGACCGGCGGGCTCGGCGCGCACTCGGTGGTCGAGGCCGTGGGCACCCAGGAGGCGTTCATGCAGGCCGTCGGCGCCACCCGCGGCGGCGGGCACCTGGGGTACGTCGGAGTCGGCTACGAAGTCTCGATCCCCGGCATGGCGCTGTTCTCCGCCGGCATCCACACCCTCGGCGGTCCCGCTCCCGTGCGCCGGTACCTGCCCGACCTCGTCCAGCGCATCTGGGACCGCACCATCGACCCCGGCAGGGTCTTCGACCTCACCCTCCCCCTCGAGCAGGCCGCCGAGGCCTACGAAGCCATGGACCAGCGCCGCGCCACCAAGGTCCTCCTCACCCCCTGACCCCCGGCAGCGGCGCCCGTGCCCCTCAGGTGCTGCGGCGGACGACCAGCGTGAAGGGCGAGCGGTGCTCCTGGACCTCGACGGGCCGGCCCTCGATCAGGGCGAGGAGACCGTCCACCGCCGCACGGGCGATGTCGGCCTTGTCCGGGGAGACGGTCGTCAGCGCGGGCGTGGTGAAGCCGGCCTCGACGACGTCGTCCCAGCCGACGACCGCGACGTCCTCGGGCACGCGGACCCCGCGGTCGCTCAGCGCCTTCAGCGCCCCGACCGCGAGGGCGTCGTTGAAGCAGAAGACCGCGTCCGGCGCGGGTGACCGCTCCAGCAGGCCCACCGTGCTGGCGCAGCCCTGGGCGCGCGTCCACCGGTCGGTGCGCACGGTCAGCTCCTCCGCCGGCTCGAGCCCCGCTGCGGCCATCGCGGCGACGTGTCCCTCGTAGCGCCTCGCCGCGGGCCCGGACGCCGTCACGTCGTGCGCGGCACCGATGACGGCGATGCGCCGACGTCCTCGCTGCAGGAGGTGCTCGGTCGCCGCCCGGGCGGCAGCGACGTTGTCGATGGAGACGTGGAGGAAGCCGCTGTCGTCGATCCTCTCGCCGAGCAGGACGATGGGGATCCCGAGCTCCGACAGCGCGAGGTCCTGGGGGGTGACCGCGAGCGGGTGGAGGATCAGCCCGTCGATCAGGCTCGACCGGTAGCCCTCCAGCACCAGGAGCTCGCGGTCGCGGTCGCCGCCGGTGCGGTCCATGAGCAGGGTGGCGCCGCGCTGCCTGGCGCAGCGCTGCAGCTCCTCCGCCATCTCGGCGAAGTAGGGGGACGCGATCTCCGGCAGCGCCAGCGCCAGGAGTCCCGTGCGTCCCGAGCGCAGACCCTGAGCACTGGCGTTCGGCCGGTACCGGAGGGCCGCGATGGCCTCCTCCACGCGCCGCCGCGTCTCGGGTCGCACGTGCGCGTAGTCGTTGACCACGTTGGAGACCGTGCGCTGCGAGACGCCCGCCAGCTGGGCGACGTCGTGCATGGTCGCTGCCACGCGAGCCTCCTCGAGTCGTCGGAGCGGCCCGGCACCGGGCACAGCGGTCGCGAGGCAGGCTAGGGCCTCGAGCGGGTGCGCCGTCCGGTCGCGACGCTGTCGAGGGTCGATTTGCTACGTTGCAGGAACGAGCCCGCGTCCGTCACGATGCGTCCATGACCGACACCGTCCTCACGGCCGCCGCGGAGGCCGCCTCGGAGGCCGAGGGCACCCACCCGCGCCCGCAGCTGCGCCGCAGCGCCTGGGCCGACCTGGGCGGCACGTGGGAGTTCGCCTACGACGACGACCGGTCCGGGGGCTCGTCGTGGCTGCGTGCGGCCGGGCCGTTCCCGCGCACGATCACCGTGCCCTTCCCGCCCGAGTCACCCGCGTCGGGCGTCGGTGACCCCGGCCACCACCCCGTGCTGTGGTACCGGCGGACCCTCGGCTGGGACGACCTGGAGCGGGCCGGCTGGGGCAGCGCGGGCGAGCGCGTGCTGCTGCACTTCGGCGCCGTCGACTACCGCGCCGAGGTGTGGCTCGACGGCCACCTGCTGGGGCGGCACGAGGGCGGGCACACGCCGTTCAGCTTCGACGTCACCGACCGCCTGATCACCGGACCGGCGGGCGGCGCGCAGGAGCGGGCCGTGATCGGCGCGGCCCGGGGGCAGCGGTGGACCCTGCTGGTGCGGGCCGAGGACGACCCCCTGGACGTCGCCCAGCCCAGGGGCAAGCAGGACTGGCAGCCGGAGCCGCACGGGATCTGGTACCACCGCACCAGCGGCATCTGGCAGCCGGTGTGGCTCGAGGTCGTCCCCGCCGTGCACGTCGAGCGCGTGGGGTGGGTGCCCGACGTCCCCTCCGGCACGGTGGCCCTGACCGTCGAGCTCTCGCAGCGGCCCGCGGACCGGGTCACGGTCACGGTGGAGCTCGCCCACCGCGGCGAGCCGCTGGAGCGGGTGGTGCTCGAGCAGCACGAGCCGCGGGCCACGACCACCATCACGCTCGCCCGCCAGCGCAACGGCCAGGCGCACGAGGCGCTGCTGTGGTCGCCGGAGGCGCCCAACCTCGTCGACGCCACCATCACCGTGCAGGACCCGCTCGGCGGCACCGACGCGGTGGTCAGCTACTTCGGCCTGCGCAGCGTCGGCGTCGCCGGCGGGCACATGATGCTCAACGACCGGCCGTACTACGTGCGGGCCGTCCTCGAGCAGGGCTACTGGCCCCGCACGCACCTGGCGGCGCCCGGCGACGACGCGCTGCGCCACGAGGTGGAGGTCACCAAGGCCCTCGGCTTCAACACCGTGCGGCTGCACCAGAAGTTCGAGGACCCCCGGTACCTGTACTGGGCCGACCGCCTGGGCCTGATGGTCTGGAGCGAGAGCGCGAGCGTCTACGAGTTCTCCCCCACCGCGGTGGAGCGGATGACCCGCGAGTGGCTCGACGTCGTCCGGCGCGACGCCTCGCACCCCTCGATCGTCACCTGGGTGCCCCTGAACGAGAGCTGGGGCGTGCAGCACATCGCCCACGACCCCGCGCAGCTGGACTGGGCCCGCGCGCTGTACCACCTGACCAAGGCCGTGGACCCGACGCGCCCGGTGATCACCAACGACGGCTGGGAGCACGCCGACTCCGACGTCTGGACGGTGCACGACTACGCCACGACCGGCCCGGCCCTCGCCGCCGGCTACGCCGACCGGACGGCGGTGCGGCAGATGCTCGACGGGATCGGGCCCCTGGGACGGCGGATGCGCCTGCTCGACCTGCCCGACCGCGGCCAGCCCGTCATCGTCTCGGAGTTCGGCGGGGTCAGCTACGCCCCCAGCTCCGCGCCGACCGCGTGGGGCTACGCCACCGCGGTGGAGGCCGAGGAGTTCGAGGCGCTGCTGCGCTCGCTGTTCACGGCCCTGCAGTCGAGCCCCGTCCTGGCCGGCTTCTGCTACACCCAGCTGACCGACACCCTGCAGGAGGCCAACGGGCTGCTCGACGTGGAGCGCCGGCCCAAGCTGCCCGTCTCGACGCTGCGCTCGATCGTGCTCGGCGAGGGCGTCGACACCAGCGCCCACCGCCGCCCGAAGCGGCCGGTCGAGCGGGTCCACCCCGACGCGCCGCTCCCCTGACCCCGCCTCGCCGGGGTCAGGGGCGGACGGACCTGCGGTCGAGGAAGTCGAGCACGAGGGGGGCGATCTGGTCCAGGTGGCTCTCCAGCGCGAAGTGGCCGGCGTCCAGGAGGTGCACCTCGGCGTCGGGCAGGTCGCGGCGGAAGGCGCGAGCGCCCTCGGCGAGGAAGATCTCGTCGTTGGCGCCCCAGACCGCGAGCAGGGGGACGCGCCGGGCGCGGAACCACGCGTGCAGGTGCGGGTACAGGGCCCGGTTGGTCACGTAGTCGCGGAAGAGCGCGAGCTGCACCTGGTCGTTGCCCGGGCGCGAGACCAGCGCGAGGTCGTGGGTCCAGGTGTCGGGGCTGACCAGGTCGGGCTCGGCGAGGCCGTGGGTGTACTGCCAGCGGATGGCCTCGAGGCCGAGCGCCGCGCGCACCGGCGCCTCCGTGGCCGGCCCCGGCTGCGCCGCGTAGGCCCACAGCGGGTCCCAGAAGCCGGGCGCGAAGCCCTCCTCGTAGGCGTTGCCGTTCTGGGTGACGACGGCCGTGACCTCCAGGTCGTCGCGCAGGGCCAGGCGCCAGCCGACGGGGGCGCCGTAGTCCTGCACGACCACCGCGAAGCGGGTGACGCCCAGCTGCGCCAGCAGGTGCGCCGTGACCTCGGCGAGGGCGTCGAAGGTGTACGTGAACTCCTCCACCGGCGGGGCGGCGGAGAAGCCGAAGCCCAGGAGGTCGGGGGCGATGACGCGGTGGCGCTCGGCCAGCCGCGGGATGAGGTCGCGGTACATGAACGAGCTGGTCGGGTAGCCGTGCAGCAGCACGACCACCGGGGCGTCGGCCGGTCCGGCCTCGCGGTGGAAGACCTCGTGCCCGTCGACCGTCGTGGTGCCGTGGTGGACCTCGGCCATGGCTGACCTCCCTGGAGCGTCGGTGGAGTCGAGGCGC
Organism: uncultured Quadrisphaera sp.; assembly: GCA_902806005.1. Taxonomy (GTDB): domain Bacteria; phylum Actinomycetota; class Actinomycetes; order Actinomycetales; family Quadrisphaeraceae; genus CADCUY01. The sequence goes on from CADCUY010000502.1 coordinate 9,887, forward strand.
CAGTCCACCAGGCGCTGCCTAACCTGTCAAAAGCGCCGGACGAGTTAGAGCAGCGCGGGTCGACGTCGCGCCCCACGCCCTCAGACGATCACGCAGGCCTTCCGGAGTCCCGCCCATGTCCCCGTCCGCCGTCCGGGCGTTGACTGGAGTCATGAGCGATCACACCGTCCTCGTCCTCGGTTCCACCGGCAAGACCGGCCGGCGGGTCTCGCCCCGGCTGCGGCTGCGCGGGCTGTCGGTGCGCGCCGCCTCCCGCTCCGGCGCCACCCGCTTCGACTGGGCCGACCCCCGCGGGTGGGACGAAGCCCTGCACGGCGTCAGCGCCGTCTACGTCGTCCCGCCGGCGGTGCCCGCGGCGCCCGGCCCGGTGCACGAGTTCGTCGCCCGGGCCGAGGCCGCCGGCGTGCAGCGGCTGGTGCTGCTCTCGGGGCACGGCGCCGACCGGTGGGGCGAGTCCGACTTCGGGCGCGACATGCTCTCGGCCGAGGACGCGGTGCGCGCCTCGGCGCTGGAGTGGACCGTGCTGCGCTCGGCCAACTTCGACCAGAACTTCGACGAGGAGCTCTTCCACGCCCCGCTGGTGGCCGGGGAGCTCGCCCTGCCCGCCGGGCGGGCGCCCGAGCCGTTCATCGACGTCGAGGACGTCGCCGACGTCGCGGCCACGGTGCTCAGCGAGCCCGGCCGGCACGGCGGGGAGGTCTACGAGCTCGTCGGGCCGCGGGCGATGACCTTCGCCGAGGCGGTCGACGTCATCGCCCGGGCCTCCGGGATCCCCATGACCTACCGGCAGACCACGGCGCCCGAGTACGCCGCGGCGCTGGTCGAGCAGGGCGTGGACGCGGACGCCGCGCGCGACGTCGCCGCGATGTACGAGGTGCTCGAGCGCGTGCAGGACAGCCTCGCCCGCGAGGGGCTCAGCGAGACGACCGAGGACGTCGTCACCGTGCTCGGGCGCGAGCCCCGGACCTTCGAGGACTACGCCGCGCGGGCCGCGGCAGCCGGCGCCTGGGACCGCTGAGGTGGCCGTCACGGCGGTGCACGGCACCGCGAGGGGGGCGCCGAGCGCCGTGCGGCCCCTGGTCGGGGCGATCCTCGTCGAGGTCACCGCCTCCGTGTCGCTGCGCGCCGCGCTGGACCAGCCGGGCCTCTACGCCGTCGCGGTGCTCGGGTTCGCGGCGGCCTTCACCCTGCTCGCGCGGGTGCTGCGCGCCGGCATGGCCCTGGGCGCCGCCTACGGCATCTGGGGGGCCTCGAGCGTGGCCCTGACCGCGGCGCTCGACGCGGTCGTCTTCGGCGAGGCGCTGACGGCGCCCGCGCTGGGCGGGATCGCCCTGATCATCGCCGGGGTCCTGCTCGTGGAGCTGGGAGCCCAGCGCGGCCGCCGGGCGCAGGAGGCGCGGACCTGATGGCCTACGCCTTCCTGGCCCTGGCGGTGGTGTTCGAGGTGGCCGCGACCCTGGCGCTGCGCACGGCCGCCGGTGGTCCTCCGCGAGGACGCCGACGGTGGTACCTCGTCGTGGCGCCGGGGTACGTGGTGGCGTTCTCCGCGCTGACCCTGGCCCTGCGCGAGGGCCTGGCGCTGGGGGTGGCCTACGGCATCTGGACCGCGGCGGGAGTCGCCGCGACGGCGGTGCTCAGCAGGGTCCTGTTCGGCGAGGTCCTCGACCGCACCATGGTCCTCGGGATCGCCCTGATCGGTGCGGGCGTGCTGCTGGTCGAGCTGGGAGCAGCCGGCTGAGGTCCCGAGCACCCGCCGGAGCGGGTGCCCGGGCGGGCCCGCGCCGCCCTCAGCGCTGCCCGGGGATGGTGTAGCCGCCGTCGACCGGCACGGCCTGCCCGTGGATGAACGAGGCGGCGTCCGAGCACAGGAACGTGATGGCCGCGGCCACCTCCTCCGAGCTGCCGAGCCGCCCGACCGGGTGCTGGCGCCCGAACCGGCCGAGGACCTCGGCGTCGTCGCCGAACGCCAGCCGGGTCATCTCGGTGTCGATGCCGCCGGGGTTGACGTTGTTGATGCGGATGCCGTGCGGCGCGAGCTCGACGGCCGCGGCGCGCATCAGCCCGTCGACGCCGGCCTTGCTGGCGGAGTAGGCGGCGGAGCCCGGCAGCGCGCCGGTGGACAGCCACGACGAGACGTTGACGATGGCGCCCGGCCGGCCGGTGCTGATCATCGCCCGGGCCTGGGCGCGCACGCCCCACCAGACGGCCTTCAGGTTGAGCGAGAGGACGCCGTCGAGGTCCGCCTCGGTCTGCTCGAGCATCGGGGCGAACGAGCCGAGCGTGCCGGCGTTGTTGACGGCGGCGTCGAGCCGCCCGTGGCGGGCCAGGACGCCGTCGACCAGGGCGTCGACCTGGTCGGTGTGCGTGAGGTCGGCGACCACGGCGTCGGGGGTGCCGCCCGCCCGGTCGACCAGCCGGGCCGTCTCGTCGAGCAGCTCGCTGCGACGGCCGACGACGACGACGGTGGCCCCGCTGGAGGCGAAGGCCAGAGCGGTGGCGCGGCCGATGCCGCTGGTCGCTCCGGTGACGAGCACGGTGCGGGACGCGGTGTCCATGTCAGTCCTCCTGGTGGGCGTGCTGGTGGGGGTGGTGGGCCAGTGCGGCGTCGACGGTGGTGGCGAGCAGGTCCGCCGCGCTGCGCAGGGCGGAGGGGTCGCGGCGGGCGCGGGCGAGCATGGCGGCGCCCTCCATGGCGGCGACGACGAGGTCGGCGAGCGCCGCGGCGGTCGACGGCGGGAGCCCGCGCCGGACCAGGTGGACGCTCAGCTCCTCCGTCCAGCCGGCGAAGGCGGCGGCGACGGCGGCCCGGAAGCCGCCCGCGACCGCGACGGTCTCCGCGGTCGTGGCGGCGACGGCGCAGCCCTGCGCGTAGTCGGTCTCGACGAGCTCGCGCTCGACCGCGGTGAACACCGCCCGCACCTGCTCGGCGAGGTCGCCGCTGTCGTCGGCCAGCTCGCGCCGCAGCATCTGCAGCGTGGTGTCCGCGGCGCGGTCCAGCGCCTCGAGGACGAGCTGGTCCTTGCCCTGCGGGAAGTGGAAGTAGAAGGACCCGCGGGGCGCGTCCGCGCGCTCGAGGATCTCCTTGGTCCCGCTGGCTGCGGGTCCCTTGGTCCGCATCAGCGCGACGGTGGCCTCGACGAGGCGGTCACGGGTGGGGGGGCGGTCGTGGGCATCCATTATGCCGATCAGTCTACACAGTGCTAGCGTCCGCGCTAGACCGATCGATCTACAGACCAGGAGCTCCGGATGACCCAGGACACCGCCACCACCACGAGCAGGGAGCCGGCTCGAGGCGCCACCACCCGCGCCGCCGTGATCGACGCCTACGGCGGCCCGGACCTGCTGCGCGTGACCGACCTGCCGCTGGCGCCGCCGGGCGACCGGCAGGTCCAGGTCCGGGTGGCGGCCGCCGCGGTGAACCCGGTCGACCTCAGCACCCGGGCCGGCCTGAACATCCCCGTCGCCGACGCCCGGTTCCCGATGGTGCTCGGCTGGGACGTCGCCGGCACCGTCACGGCGACCGGCCGGCGGGCCACCGGGTGGGCCGTGGGCGACCGCGTCGCGGCGATGGTCTTCCAGCCGCTGGACCAGCGCGGCACCTACAGCGCCGCGATCACCCTCGACGTCGACCTGCTGGCCCGGGTGCCGGCCGGCCTCGCGCTGGACCGGGCGGCCACCGTCCCGCTCGCCGGGCTGACCGCCGCGCAGCTGCTCCGCAGCGCCACCGACCGGGGCGCCCGGACGCTGCTCGTCGACGGCCCGCTCGGCGCGGTCGGTCGCCACCTCGTCCAGCTCGCCGCCGCCGCCGGCGTCGCGGTCGTCGGCGTCGTCCGCCCGGAGCAGGAGGACGGCCGGCGGGGGCACGGC
>CADCUY010000503.1 GCA_902806005.1 uncultured Quadrisphaera sp.
CCCCCCCCCCCCCCCGCCGCCGAGGAGGCCGACCACCACCCCGACGTGGACTGGCGCTACCGGCACGTCTTCGTCCGGACGACGACCCACGCCGCCGGGCACCGGGTCACCGCGCACGACACCGCCCTGGCCGAGCGGCTCGGCGCGCTGGCCGCGGCCGCCGGGGCGCGAGCCGAGCCCGCGCTGGCGCGCACCGTCGAGATCGGGGTGGACGCCGCGGACCCCGAGGCGCTGGCCCCCGCGTGGGCCGCGGCCCTGGGCTACCGGCCCGGGACCGACGACGACGTCGTCGACCCGCACCGGCGCGGGCCGGCGGTGTGGTTCCAGCGGACGGCGACCCCCGCCGCGTCCCGGCTCCACCTCGACGTCCACGTCGCCGACGAGGTGCAGGACGCCGTCGTCGCCGCGGTCACCGGGGCCGGCGGGAGCGTGGACGACGACGCGCACGCGCCGTCCTTCGTGGTGGTGGCCGACCGCGACGGCAACCGCCTCTGCGTGTGCACCGCCCGGGACGAGCCCGCGGCGACGGCACCGGCCGGCTGAGCCGCCGGCTCCGAGCCGTCCGGGCCCGGCGCACGACGCGCCGAGGGCGCGGGTCGCGGCTAGCGTCGCCGCCATGGCTGACACCACGATCACCAAGATCGACGGCGACCACTCACCGCAGGGCGGGATGGGCCAGACGCACCTGGCCTCCGGGGTGGCCCTGAGCATGCGGATCTGGCGCGACCGCCCGCCGTCCGAGGCCGAGCCGGAGGTCGCCCGCGACTACGAGACCGTCGGCTACGTCATCTCCGGGCGCGCCCACCTGCACAGCGAGGGGCAGACCGTGGTGCTCGAGCCCGGCGACTCCTGGGTGGTGCCCAAGGGGGCCCGGCACTCCTACCGGATCCTCGAGACCCTCACCGCCGTCGAGGCCACCCACCCGCCGGCCCAGGTGCACGACCGCGACGCCCCGCCCGCCGGCTGACGCCCCCCGCGGGCGCCCCGGTCAGCCGGTGTTGCGCATGCCCGCCGCGATGCCGTTGATGGTCAGCAGCAGCGCGCGGCGCAGCGCCGGGTCGGCTCCATCGCCCTCGGCCCGCGAGCGCGCGAGCAGCGAGACCTGCAGCGCGTGCAGCGGGGCCAGGTAGGCGTCGCGGAGCTCCAGCGTGCGGCGCAGCACCGGTGCGCCCTCGAGCAGCTCGCTCTGCCCGGTGACCGCGAGCACCTCGGCCACCGTGCGCGCGTGCTCGGCCTCGATCACCGCGAACAGCCCGGCGTCGTCGCCCGCCAGCGTGCTGACGTAGCGCCGGGCGATGCCGAGGTCGGTCTTGGCCAGGGTCATCGCCACGTTGGAGACGAAGCTGCGGAAGAAGTTCCACGACTCGTACATCGCGGTCAGCGCCTCGCCGTGCCCGGCCTCGCGCGCCGCGGCCAGGCCGCTGCCGACGCCGAACCACCCGGGCACGTTCATCCGGCTCTGGGTCCACCCGAAGACCCACGGGATCGCCCGCAGGTCGGCGAGCCCGCCGGGGCCGCCGGGGCGGCGCGCCGGCCGGGAGCCGATGTTCAGCGCCCCCAGCTCCTCGACGGGGGTGGCGGCGACGAAGAACGGCACCAGCCCCGGGTCGCCGACCAGCGACCGGTAGGCCCGCTGCCCGGCGCCCGCGACGACGTCCATCGTCGCGTCCCAGGTGACCAGCGACTCCTGCGAGAGCCGCGACGACCGGTGCAGCACCGACGCCTCCAGCAGCGCCGCGAGCGCCCCCTCGAGGTTCAGGCGCGCCAGGTGGGGCAGCACGTACTTGTCGGAGATCACCTCGCCCTGCTCGGTGACCTTCATCGGCCCGTCCAGGCTCCCCCACGGCTGGGCCAGGATCGCCTCGCCGGTCGGGCCGCCGCCGCGGCCGACCGAGCCGCCGCGCCCGTGGAACAGGCGCAGGGTCACCCCGTGGCGCGCGGCGACGTCGCGCAGCGCCCGCTGGGCGCGGTGGATCTGCCAGCGCGAGGCGGCGATCCCGGCGTCCTTGGAGGAGTCGGAGTAGCCGAGCATGATCTCCTGCACGTCGCCGCGGGCGGCCACGACCCGGCGGTAGCAGGGGTCGGCCAGCAGGCCCTCGAGCAGCGGCCCCGCGGCCTCCAGCTCGGCGACGGTCTCGAACAGCGGCACGAAGCCGACGCGGGCGACGGGGTCGTCGCCGGTCATGTCGACCAGGCCCACCTCGCGGGCGAGCACGACGACGGCGAGCAGGTCGTCGACGCCCTGGGTCATCGAGACCACGTAGCTCTCGACGGCGTCGTCGCCGAAGCGGTCGAGGGCCTCGACGATGGTGGTGAACAGCTCGAGCACCTGGGCGGGCACCCCGGTCAGGCCCTGTGCCGCGGCGGCGCCGATCAGCGGCCGCACGCTGGCCAGCTCGCGGGTGAGCAGCCCGAGCCGCTCCTCGCGGGTCAGCTCGGCGTAGGGGCGGTCGAGCTCGCCGATCCGGTCGTAGAGGGCCGCGAGCGCGGCGTGGTGGCGCCCGGCGTGCTCGCGGACGTCGAGGGTGGCCAGCCCCAGCCCCACCGCGCGGACCACCCGGACCGCGCGGGCCAGCGGCCCGTCGGCGACCAGCGCACCGTCGCCGGCGCGCAGCGAGGCGCCGATCAGCTCCAGCTCCTCGAGCAGCTCCCCCACCGAGCGGTAGTCGACGCCGGGGCGGTGCGCCTCCCCCGAGGCCATCCGCCGCCTGGTCGCGGCCAGCCGGGTGCGGATGTAGCTGAGCTTCAGCCGGTACGGCTCCTCGGCGTTCAGCCGCCCCACCTGCCGCCACACCCCGGGCATCAGCTCGTGGTCGCGGGCCAGCGCCGCGGTGAGCTCCTCGGAGACGGCGACGACCTTGACCGACGCCGTGAGCTGGACGATGAGGTCGTCGACCAGGGCGATGAGCACCCCGATCCCCCGGTCGTGCTGCAGGGCGAGCACCTCGAGGGTCACCGCGGGGGTGACGTTGGGGTTGCCGTCGCGGTCGCCGCCCACCCAGCTGCCGAACCGCAGCGGCCGTGCGCCGGGGCCCACGACCAGCCCGAGGCCGCCCAGCGCGCGGTCGAGGTCCTCGAGCAGCTCGGGCAGCACCCCGGTGGCCAGGGACTGCAGGTAGAACAGCGCCGACTTCGCCTCGTCGGTGGGCTCGGGGCGCTCGATCCGCAGCTCGTCGGTCTGCCACAGCATGTCGACCAGCTCCTCGAGCCGGCGCTGGCCGCGCTCGAGCTCGGCGGGGCGCTGGCGCGGGTCCTCGAGCAGGTCGACGGTCTCGGCCACGCGCAGCAGCAGGTCGAGCACCGTGCGCCGGCTGGCCTCGGTGGGGTGGGCGGTGAAGACCGGGCGGAGCTCGAGGCGGTCGACCACCTCCTGCGCGAGGCCGGCGTCGAGGGACCCGTCGTCGATCCGGGCGGCGATCCGCGCGGCGGTGGTCTCGAGCCCGTCGGGGGCGCCCGAGCGCAGCTCGGTGGCCCGGTGCTGCTGCTCGGTGATGTTGGCGAGCTGGAAGTAGGCGGCGAAGGCGCGGGCGAGGACGATGGCGGTCGCGTCGTCCACGCCCGAGAGCAGGGCCTGCAGCTCGGCGCCGTCGTCGTCGGCGCGGGCCAGGTGGCGCACCTGCTCCACCAGGTCGAGCAGGTGCGGGCCCTCGTGGCGGGTCAGGGCCTGCCCGAGCAGCTCGCCGAGGCGGCGCACCGAGGCCCGCAGCGCGGCGTGCACCTCGTCGGAGGTGACGCCCTGCTGGGCCAGCGAGCTGCGGGCGCCGTCGCGGGCCGCGGAGAGCACGCCGCTCCCCTCCGGGACGGTGCCGGACGGGACGCTGCCGGACGCGCTGCCGGGGCCCGCCTGCGTGGTGCTGGTCATGCTGCCCACCTGTCTCCTCGCGGTGTGGGCGTCGACGCTGACACCGCTGCTGGTCGGAGCACAGTGTGCCGGGCGCGCGCGGCGGCGTCGATCACGGCTGCGAGCCCGTCGCCCCGCCGGCGCAGCCGGGAGCGCCGCGCCGGCCCGGATGCGCTCGGCCCGGGCCCAGCGCTGACCGCCCCCGCGTCGTCGTCGAGGCCGGGATCAGCCCTCGGCGGTGAGCACCGCCGGGCGCAGGTCCTCCTCCGGCGGCGCCCACGTCGCGGGGTCGGCGCCCACCTGCTCCCCCGAGCGGATGTCCTTGACCTCGTGGCCCTCGCCGGCGGCGGGGAACCAGACGAAGGGGACGCCGCGCCGGTCGGCGTAGCGGATCTGCTTCCCGAACTTCGCCGCGGTGGGCGAGACCTCGGCGGGGATCCCCCGCGCGCGCAGGGCCGCGGCGACGGCGTCCGAGCCCGCCCGCAGGCCCTCGTCGGCCACGGCGACGACCACCGCGGTCGGCGTCGCGCGGGAGGCGGTGAGCACGCCG
>CADCUY010000504.1 GCA_902806005.1 uncultured Quadrisphaera sp.
AGGTCGGCGGCCAGGCGCTCGACGGCGGCGGGACCGCCGTCGGTCAGGGCGCGCACCAGGGCGGAGCCGACGATCACGCCGTCCGCGTAGGCCGCGACCTCGCCGGCCTGGTCGGGGGTGGAGACGCCGAGGCCGACGCAGACCCGCTGCCCGCCGGCGGCGCGGGTGCGGGCGACGAGCTCGGCGGCGCCGGCGCCGACCTGCGCGCGCACGCCGGTGACGCCCATCAGCGAGGCGGCGTAGACCCAGCCGCGGCACGCGGCGGCGGTGGAGAGCAGCCGGTCGGGCGTGGACGACGGGGCGACGAGGAAGACCCGCTCGAGGTCGTGGTCGTCGGAGGCGGCCAGCCACTCCCCCGCCTCGTCGGGGATGAGGTCGGGGGTGATCAGGCCCGCCCCGCCGGCGGCGGCGAGGTCGCGGGCGAAGGCCTGCGCGCCGTAGCGCAGCACGGGCGCCCAGTAGCTCATGACCAGCACGGGGGCGCCGTCGTCGGGACCGGCGGTGAGGGCCTCGACGGCGCCGAGGACGTCGCGGGTGCGCACCCCGCCGCGCAGGGCGGCGTCGGCGGCGCGCTGGATCACCGGCCCGTCCATGACCGGGTCGGAGTAGGGCATGCCGAGCTCGACGACGTCGACGCCCCCGGCGACCATGGCCCGCACCGCGTCGACCGAGGTGGGCAGGTCGGGGTAGCCGAGCGGCAGGTAGCCGACCAGCGCGGCGCGCCCCTCGGTGGCGGCGGCGTCGATGGCCGCCGCGCTGGTGCGCTCCGCGATCACCAGCCGCTGCCCTCGGTCTCGGCCACGGGGGCGTCCACGCGCTCGGCCTCGGAGGCCACGAGGTCGTGGTCGGAGACGACGTCGAACCAGCGCGCCGCGGTGTCGACGTCCTTGTCGCCGCGCCCGGAGAGGTTCACCAGCACGACGCCGTCCGGCCCGAGCTCGCGCCCGGCCACCAGCGCCCCGGCGAGGGCGTGGGCGGTCTCGATCGCGGGGATGATGCCCTCGGTCAGGCACAGCAGGCGGAAGGCGTCCATGGCCTCCGCGTCGGTCACCGGCACGTACCGGGCGCGCCCGGAGGCCGCCAGCCACGCGTGCTCGGGGCCGATGCCGGGGTAGTCCAGGCCCGCGGAGATCGAGTGGCTGTCGCGGGTCTGCCCGTCCTCGTCCTGCAGCACCATCGAGCGCGAGCCGTGCAGCACCCCGGCCACGCCGCCGTTGACCGCCGCGGCGTGGCGGCCGCTGTCGACGCCGTCGCCCGCGGCCTCCAGGCCCAGCAGCGCCACGCCGGGGTCGTCGAGGAAGGCGTGGAAGATGCCGATCGCGTTCGAGCCGCCACCGACGCAGGCGGCGACGACGTCGGGCAGCCGCCCCGTGAGCTCGAGCACCTGGGCGCGGGCCTCGACGCCGATGACCCGGTGGAAGTCGCGCACCATCACCGGGAACGGGTGCGGGCCGGCGACCGTGCCGAGCAGGTAGTGGGTGCCCTCCACGTTGGCCACCCAGTCGCGCAGGGCCTCGTTCAGGGCGTCCTTGAGGGTGCGGGTGCCGGTGGTCACGGGCACCACCTCGGCGCCGAGCAGCCGCATCCGGGCCACGTTCAGCGCCTGGCGGCGGGTGTCCTCCTCGCCCATGTAGACCACGCACTCGAGGCCCATCAGCGCGGCCGCGGTGGCGGAGGCCACGCCGTGCTGGCCGGCGCCGGTCTCGGCGATGATCCGGGTCTTGCCCATGCGCTTGGTCAGCAGGGCCTGGCCCAGCACGTTGTTGATCTTGTGGGACCCGGTGTGGTTCAGGTCTTCGCGCTTGAGCAGCACCCGCGCGCCGCCGGCGTGGGCGGCGAACCGCGCCACCTCGGTGAGGATGCTGGGACGACCGGTGTACGTGCGCTGCAGGTGCTCCAGCTCCGCGGCGAAGGCGGGGTCGGCGACGGCGGCCAGGTACTCGCGCTCCAGCTCGTCGAGCGCGGCGATCAGGGCCTCGGGCACGAAGCGCCCGCCGAAGTCGCCGAAGTAGGGGCCGCGCTCGCCGAAGAGCTTCTCCCCCGCTGCACCGGTGGTGCCGGTGCCCGTGGTGCCGGTGCTCGTGGTGGTGCTGGTCATGAGGTCTGCTCCGTCATGAGGTCTGCTCCGGGCGGGTGGGGGCGCGGTGGCGCAGCGCCGGGTGGGAGCCGGCGGCCACCAGGTCGGCGACCGTGGCCCGAGGGTCGCGGCCGGTGACCAGGGTCTCGCCGACGAGGACGGCGTGGGCGCCGCTGCGGGCGTACTCCATGACGTCGTGGGGGCCGCGCACCCCCGACTCCGCCACCCGCACGACGGCGTCGGGGATGGCCTCGGCGCAGCGGCTGAACGCGGAGCGGTCGACCTCCAGGGTGCGCAGGTCGCGGGCGTTGACGCCGATGACCCTCGCGTCCGCGTCGAGGGCGCGGGCGACCTCGTCGGGGGTGTGGGCCTCGACCAGGGCGGTCATCCCGAGCGAGTGCACGCGCTCGACCAGCGAGACCAGGGCCTGCTGCTCCAGGGCCGCGACGATGAGCAGCACCAGGTCGGCGCCGGCGGCCCGGGCCTCCCAGATCTGGTAGCTGGAGACCACGAAGTCCTTGCGCAGCACCGGCACGTCGACCGTGGCGCGGACGGCGCGCAGGTCGGCCAGCGTGCCGCCGAAGCGCCGCTGCTCGGTGAGCACGCTGATCACCGCCGCGCCGCCGCTCTCGTACTCGCGGGCCAGGGCGGCCGGGTCGGCGATCGCCGCGAGGTCGCCGCGCGAGGGGCTGGCGCGCTTGACCTCGGCGATCACGGTGACCCGTCCCGGCTCCTCACCGTCGGGGCGGAGGGCGCGGACGGCGTCGCGGGCCGAGGGGGCGCGGCGCGCGTCCTCCTTGACCTCGTCGAGGGAGCGGGCGGCCTGGCGCTCCGCGAGGTCGGCGCGCACACCGACCAGGATGTCGTCGAGCACGCTCACGCGGTCACCCCTCGCTACCCCTGTGGACCCGTCGCCGCACCGGCGGCGCGACCCCCGCCCGAGGACGGGGTGGTCGGACGACCGCGATCGTAGTCCCGGCCCGCGGCGCCCCCGGCCGACCGGCCCGGACGGCGGCCTCGCCGGCACCTCCGCGAGGGTGCGGCACGCGGGCGGCGTCGCGGACCGGCCCCGGGGCGGGGTGCTCGCTACGGTGGGTCAGCACGGTCACCGACCGCCCGCCGCCCCCGCGGTCGGGCCACCCGAGGAGAGCCCGATGAGCACCCAGGACCCGACGCCGCCCTCCGACCGCCCCCCGGGGGAGCCGCCGGAGGCACCGAGGTTCGGTCAGAGCAGCGAGCCGTCGGGGCAGGTCTCCCCCGCGGAGGCCCAGTACGGGCAGGCCCAGTCCAGCCAGGGGCAGTACGGGCAGGCCCAGGACGGCCAGGGGCAGTACGGGCAGCCCGCGGCGCCCTACGCCGGGGGCGCCTCGCCCTACGGCGGCGGGTACGGCGGCGAGGTGCAGCAGCCGCGCAACGGGATGGGCGTCGCGGCGCTGGTCGTCGGCATCATCGCCCTGCTCTTCTCCTGGTTCCCTGGCGTGGGGCTGCTCGGCGTGGTGGCGATCATCCTCGGCATCGTCGGGCTCTCGCGCGTGCGCAAGCGAATGGCCACCAACCGCGGGATGTCGATCGCGGGCATCGTCCTGGGGGCCCTGGCGACCATCATCGGCATCATCGTCCTGATCATCACCGTCTTCGTGGTCCAGCAGGCCGGCACGGTGTTCCAGGAGTGCTCGCAGCTGGAGCCCGGCAGCGTCGAGCAGCAGCAGTGCATCGAGGAGAACCTCGCCGAGCAGCAGTAGACCGCCGGTGGGCCGCGCGGGCCGGTGCCCGGCCCGCGCGGTCAGCTCACGACCTTCTTCTCCCCCTGCCCGCCCTGCATGGTCTTCGCGCCGTGGCCGCGCTTGCCCAGGAACCACCCGATCGGGCCGCCGGCGGCCATGACGACCATGCCGACCCAGAACACCGGCAGCGCGGCGGCGACGGTGCCGATCGAGGCGATCAGGGCGCCGAGGATCACCACGCCCACGCCGGTCCACGCGGCGCGGCTGTGCCCGTGGCTCTCCAGGTGGTCGCCGATCTGCTCCTTGCGGGCGTCGATGGCCTGCTGGGTGGTGGGGGCGGGGCGGTGCGCGCTCATGGCCCCATCATGCCGAACCCCTAGGACCGCGGCGGTGGCCCCGCCGTCGGGTCGTCGCCCTCGCTGAGGCTGTCCCACAGCCGCGAGCGGCCCTGCGGGGCGGCGGTCGCCGTCGTCGCGGCACCGCTGCGGGGCGCCGGGGCCCGGCCCGACGCCGGCGCCTCGAACCGCGAGGTGGTGGCCCAGGCCCGG
>CADCUY010000505.1 GCA_902806005.1 uncultured Quadrisphaera sp.
GGCGCGGCGCAAGGTCGACGGCGCGCCCCTGCTCCGAGGATGCCCTGCACGCCGCGGCGAGCTCCAGGGCGAGGAGGCCGTCACGCGGGGGCGACGGGTTGGGCGCGCCCTCGGTGACGATCCGGGCGAACGCCTCGAGCTCGGCGCGGTAGGCCGTGGCGTGGCGGCTCACGAAGTCGAGGTGGGGGTCGGCGGGCGGCGTCGTCCCGGCCTCCAGCGAGGTCAGGGGGGTGCGGTCGTCGAGCCCCACGGCCAGCGAGGCGCGCTCGGCGGAGACCTCGATGCGGTTGTCGTACCCGCCGCCGTTGGAGCGGCCCGCGCTGATCACCCCGAGGGCCCCGGAGGCGAAGGTGAGCACGACGACGGCCGTGTCGACGTCGCCGACGGCGGCGAAGCCGGGGTCGACCACGACGGCCCCGGTGGCCTGCACCCGCACCACCGGCTGGTCGAGCAGCCACGGCAGGGCGTCGAGGTCGTGGATGAGCTGGTCGACGTAGATCCCGCCCGAGGTGGCCACGTAGTCCAGCGGCGGCGGGCGGTGGTCCATCGCGACGGCCCGCACCAGGTGCACGGGGCCGCACGCGCCGGAGGCGATGGAGGCGCGGACGGCGAGCAGCGCCGGGTCGAAGCGCCGCTGGAACCCCACGACGACCGGCACCCCGCGCGCGTCGGCGGCGGCGGCCAGCTCCTCGACCACGGCCGGCTCCAGGGCCAGCGGCTTCTCGCACAGCACGGGCACCCCGGCGGCCACCGCCCGGTGCACCACCTCGGCGTGGGTGGGGCTGGGGGTGGCGACGAGCACGCCGTCGACCCGGTCGAGGACCTCCTCGACGCTCGCCGCGGCGCTGGCGCCGACCTCGGAGGCCACCGCCACGGCGCGCAGCGGGTCGGCGTCGAAGACCGTCAGGTCGTCCACGGCCGCAGACGCCGCCGCGTTGCGGGCGTGCATCACGCCGATCCGTCCCGCGCCCAGGATGCCGAGCCTCATCGCCCCTCCGTCCCCGCGGTCGCCGTCGACCACGATCCCGGCGCAAGCATTCATATGTCAGGCCATTCCGTCAAGCGATCGTCCGGTGCCGGGTCCGGGAGCCGGGCCGCGCGGGCTGCCATGCTGGTCCGGTGGACCCCGCCGTCGACGTCCCCGCGGCCGCCGTGCCGCGCGCCCCCGACCTGGCGGCCCACCTGCTGCAGCACCTGGAGCGCTCGAGCCCGGTGCCGCTGTACCACCAGCTCGCGGAGCTGATGCGCGACGCCATCAGCGACGGGATGCTCCCGCCGGGCACGCGGCTGGACAACGAGATCGCCCTGGCCGACCGGCTGGGCCTCTCCCGGCCGACCATGCGCCGGGCGCTGCAGGAGCTGGTCGACGCCGGGCTCCTGGTGCGCCGGCGGGGGGTGGGGACCCAGGTGGTGCACCAGCACGTCAGCCGCTCGATGGCGCTGACCAGCCTCCACGACGACCTCCAGCGCACCGGCCAGGCCCCCAGCAGCCGGGTGCTCGAGCACCGGCTGGGCCCCGGCCCGCCGGAGGTCACCGAGGCCCTCGGGCTGCCGGAGGGCGCGGTCGTGCTCACCCTGCGCCGGCTGCGCCTGGCCGGCGGCGAGCCGCTGGCCCTGCTGGCCAACCACCTGCCGGGCGCCCTGGCCCCCGACCGCGAGCGGCTGGCCCGCGACGGGCTCTACCAGTGCCTGCGCGAGCAGGGCGTGCACCTGCGGGTGGCCCACCAGACCGTCGGGGCGCGCCTGGCCACCGCCGCCGAGGCCCGGCTGCTCGACGAGCGGCCCCGGGCGGCGCTGGTCACCGTGGCGCGCACCGCCTACGACGCCAGCGGCAGGATCGTCGAGCTCGGGCAGCACGCCTACCGCGCCTCCCGCTACCAGGTGCAGACCACCCTGGTCGACCGCTGAGGGGTCACCGGGCGGCGGGGCGGCGGCGCTTGTCGCGCTCGAGCGCCGCGCCCGCCCGCTCCCAGGTGCCCTCCAGGCCCTCGTGGGGCCGCCGGGTCGCCGAGCCCACCGAGGCGGCCAGGCCCACGGAGCGCAGGCGCACCCGCAGCTGCCGCTCCAGGGCGCGCGCGCAGACGGCGTCGCACTCGACCGCGAGCACCCCGACGTCGTCGCCGCCGACCCGGGCGAGCGTGTCGCCCGGCCGGCGGCACTCGCGCAGCACGGCGGCGCAGGCCGCGATCGCGACGTCGCCCGCGGCGTGGCCCTCGGCCTCGTTGAGGCGCCGCAGCCCGTCGAGGTCGACCGCCAGCACGCTGACCGACGAGCCGTAGCGGCGCGAGCGCTGCTCCTCGCCGGCCAGGGCGGCGTCCCAGCCGCGGCGGTTGGCCAGCCGGGTCAGCGGGTCGCGCTCGGCCAGGGCGAAGGCCTCCGCGGCGTCGTGCGAGCGGTCGGTGGCGGCCTGCTCACCGGCGAGGATGGTGCTGAGCATCCGCCCCAGCAGCCGGGTCGGCTCCAGGGCCCGGCTCAGCGACGGCGGCTGCGCCGAGCCCGCGAAGCCGCACAGGGTGCCGAACAGCCGCCCCTCGCTGGTGAGCAGCGGCACGCCGAGGTAGGCGCCGACCGCGGCCTTCTCCTCCACCGCCGCCTCCGCGAAGCCCGGTGCCGCGTGCACGTCGGGCACCGCGACGGCCCCGCCGAGGCCGACCATCCGCACGCACAGCGACGTCGACCAGCAGAACGTCTGCCCCGGCCGGGCCGAGGCCGACCAGGCGCCGGTGGAGGCGACCACGACCTGGCGGTCGCCGTCGACGTGGCTGACCAGCCACAGGTCGAGCCCGAAGCGGGCGTGCAGGTCGCGCACGGCGGCCTCGCCGGCCATCGCGAAGCCGGGCCAGGGGCCCACGGGGGCGGTGAGCACCTGGGGCGCTCCGGAGGTCACGGGAGGGGTCATCGTCGACGGCTCTCACGAGGGTGCGCCGCCGCGGGGCTCGGCGGACGCCGACACCGTACTCCCGCGCGGGAGTGCGGGGGACCGCCGGACGAGTGCTGCGGCGCGGCGCTGGCGAGCACGCGACCTGTGCCGTCACGGACCTCGACGGCGCTGGTCCGCCCCGGCGGCCGGGAGCCCCCCGGGCAGCGCCTCCGCCGGCGCCCGAGCGCGCCTCAGCGCAGCACCCCCATCTCCTCGAAGGCGGCCCGCAGGGACCGCACGGCGTAGAAGGCGCGCGACTTCACCGTGCCCGCCGCCAGGCCCAGGTGGGCGGCGGCCTCGGCCACCGTGCGCCCCTCGTAGTACAGCGCGTGGACGACGCCGCGCTGCTCGGGCGAGAGCCGCTCCAGGGCGGCGGCGACCAGCCACCCCTCGACCGCGGCGTCGACGCCGCCCGCGGTGGGCACCCGCTCGATCGCCGCGTCGTCGCTGACCGTGCGCGGCCGCCGCTGCTCGGCCCTCCAGCTGTCGGTCAGGGCGTTGCGGGCGATGCTGAACAGGTAGGAGCGGGTGGTGGCGCGCTCGGCGTCGATCCGGCCGATGCTCCGCCAGGCGCGCAGGAAGGTCTCCTGGACGACGTCCTGGGCGCGCTGCTCGTCGTCGACGTAGCGGCGCACGAAGGCCAGCACCGCGCGCGCGTGATCCGCGTGCAGCGCCGTCATCACCTCCTCCTCGCCGATCCGGCAGCCCTCCCGCCCGCTCGTGAACCGTCCGGGCGATCTTGACGTACACCCGGTCAGCACGACGCGGCGGCCGCACCGGTGCGCCGCACGACGACCGAGGGAGCCCCACGATGACCGCACGACGCTCGATGACGGCCGCCACCGCGACCGCCCTGCTCGCCGGCGGCGCGCTGGTGCTCGCGGGTGCGCCCGCGCTGGCCGCCACCGCCCAGGCCGTGAGCCTCAGCGCCACCGGCTCGGGCGACGACGAGGTGCCCCCGGGCAGCGGGCAGGACGGGGCCGACCTGACCGGCAGCTTCCAGCTGACCCCGGCGGGCGCCCTGACCTACACCGTCCGGGTCAGCGGCAACGACGAGCCGATCGGGGCCGGCCACATCCACCGCGGTGCCGCCGGCGCCAACGGCGACGTGGTGGTGCCGCTGGACACCGCCGCCATCACCGCCGGGACCTCGGCCACCGCGCAGGTCGACCCGGCCCTGGCGCAGGAGATCATCGACGACCCCGCCGGCTTCTACCTCAACGTGCACTCGGCCAGCTACGCCCCGCCGGCAGGGGTGGCCCGCGCCCAGCTGTCGGGCTCCGCGGCGGCCCCCGGCTCGATCGACACCGGCTCCGGCGGGCAGGCGGCGCCGGGCCAGGACGGCTCGGCGGCCCTGGCCGCCGGGGGCGCCGCCGCCCTGGTCGCGGTCGGTGCGCTCGCCGTCGCGCGGCGCCG
>CADCUY010000506.1 GCA_902806005.1 uncultured Quadrisphaera sp.
TCGCCCGCCGCGGGCAGGTGCGCTTCGACCCGGCGCGACAGCCCGACCAGCCTGCTCGCGGCCTGCGGGGCGATGGCCAGCGCCGCCGCCAGCTCGTCCGCCGCCGCCCGGGTGGAGGCCACCCGTCCCGGCCGGTGCGAAGGGGCACCCGGGTCGCCGCCCAGCGCCCGGTCGACCTCCGCCACGGCCGCCAGCTGCGCCCCCGCGCAGAAGCTCGACACCCGCTTCCAGGCCGCAGCGACCTCCACCCACTCGCGGGCGCTGAGCTCGCGGCCCATCAGCTCGCTCAGCGCCGCGACCAGCGGCGCCCCCACCGGCTCGGCGAGCGCTGCCGCCACCTCGGGGCGCAGGACGCGCCGGCCCGCGGGCGCGGCGAGGCGCTCGTCGAGGCCCGGGAGGTCGTCCATGCCGAGGACCCTGGCAGCGGGGTCGGACAGTCCGGACGATCCGAGCACGGGTCGTCCACAGGCGCCGCACGCCAGGATGGGCCCGTGCGCGCCCTGCGACCGGACCGCCTCGTCGACCTGGCCTCCGGCCTGTGGGCGGTGGACGCGGTGCAGCCCGTCGCCGCCGTGCTCGACCCGGCCACGGGCGAGGTCCGGGCCGTCGTCGGCTGGCCGCAGGTGCCTCCACCCCCGGTGAGCGAGGACGGGCCGTGGGCCCGGGTGCTGGGCGACGGGACGTCGCTGTGGGTGCAGCAGGACGCGAGCGGCCCGGTCGTGCGCGTCGACCTGGACGGCGTCGCCGCCGCAGCCTGGACCGACGGCATGCGACTCGCCGCGTGCGGTCCCGGCGCGGCCTGGTGCGCTCCCCTCCCACCGCCGCAGGAGCTCGTCGGGGCGTCGGGCGGGCACTCCGTCGAGCGGTCCTGGGACCGGCTGCTGCGGGTGGACGCCACGGGCGCGAGCCGCACGGTGGAGGTCGACGGGCCCGTGCGGGCGGTCCGCGCCGGGACCCGGGGGCTCCTCGTCGAGGTCGACGACGACCCCTGGCACCGGCGCCACCTCGGCGCCGGCACGTACGAGGTCGTCCGGGCCTCCCGGTGGCTGCACCTGCCCTGGAGCAGCCCCGTGCCCCCACGGCTCAGCCGGGCCGAGCACGGCCTCGCCGGTCCACCGGACCCAGCGCCGCAGCACGACGACGGGGGACGCGTCCACTCCGCCTGGCTCGACCCCGTCGACGACGAGCCGGTGCCCGCCCTCGGCCTCCGGTGGCACCTCGGCTGGTCGACCGGACCCGGCGCCGGACGCCGGCGCGGCGCCCGCCGCGCGGGAGCCACCGCCCACGACGGGAGCGGCACCACCCTGCGGCACGAGGACCTCGGCGTCGGCCGCGTCCGCGCGGCCGCGGCCCGCGGCGGCCGCCTCGTCGTCGCCGTCGAGCGGCCACGGACACCGCCGTGGTCCCGGGCCGCGCCCGTCGAGCTCCTCGCCCTCGACCCCGCCCATGACGGCCACCGGGCGCTGCTGGCCCCGGACGCCGTGGACGTGACCCGCCACTGCTGGCCCCTGGTCCCCGAACCGCTGGAGGCCGGCTCCTGCGCCGAGCAGCTGCGGGCCGCGCACGACGCGCCCGGCACCGGCAGGGCGCAGCTGGTCGGGAGCTGGCCCGACACCCACCTGGAGCTGACCGTCACGCACGACGAGCGCCCGGGCGTCGTCCTGCGGCGCCGGGTGCCCCTCTGCGACGAGCTCGGCCGGGTCGCTCCGCCCCGGTACGCCGACGTCCACCTCGAGGAGGACCTGGCGACGGGGGACCTGCCCCCGCTCACGGCGGCCCGCGACGGCGTCCTCGACGTCTGAGCCGCCGCAGCCACCACCCGTGCCACGCTGGCCCGGTGCGCCACACCCCCCGCTACGTCCTCACCGACGCCGAGGAGGTCAAGCGCCTGGTGCGGGAGAACCCCTGGGCCACGATCGTCTCCCCGGCCACGACGGGCCTGGTCGCCTCGCACTACCCCGTGCTCCTCGACGAGGCCGCCGAGGGGATCGTCCTGCTCAGCCACGTCGGCCGCCCCGACGACGAGCTCCACGAGCTCGGCCGGCACGAGGTGCTCGTGATCGTCCAGGGCCCCCACGGCTACGTCTCGCCCAGCTGGTACCCCGAGGGCGACGTCGTCCCCACCTGGAACCACGTCACGGCCCACCTGCACGGCACGCCGGAGCTGCTGACGGCCGAGGAGAACTACCGGGTGCTCGGCGGCCTGGTCGACCGGTTCGAGCGCGAGGTCCCCCACCCGCGGTCCCTGGCGCAGAGCGAGGACGCCGCCCGGCGCACGGCCCGCGGCACCGTGGGCCTGCGGCTGCGGGTGACCCGCGTCGACGCCCGGCTCAAGCTCAGCCAGAACCGGCCGCCCGAGGTCGTCGACCGGATCGTCGCCGAGCTCGAGGGCACCGGCCCCTACGCCTCCCCCGCGCTCGCCGCCGAGATGCGCCGGGCCCACCCGCGGCGGGCCTGAGCGCCGGCCCTCCTCACGGGCAGGAGCGGGTCACGGCCAGGAGCGGGTCACACCCACCCCGGTGCGCTCCGACGTCCAGTCGCCGGCCACGGGCAGGTCCGTGGGCAGCCCGTAGCCGAACCGCCGGTCGGGGCTCCCCGGGGTGATCGACTCCCGGAGGTACCACTCGCCCTGGGCGTGCACCCCGACCGAGTCGTCGCCGTCGCCGTCCCAGTCGCCGGTCACCGGGGTCGTCCCGCCGAAGCCGTAGCCGAAGACGGCCCCCGGCCCCCCGGGGCTCGCGGTGCCGCGCAGGTACCAGCGCGACCCGTCGTAGACGCCGATGCCGTCGCGGCCGACCCCGTCCCAGTCGCCGACCACGGGCACGGCACCGCGGAACCCGTACTGGAACCTCAGGTCCGGCGGCCCGCCGGTGATGTCGTTGCGCAGCCACCACAGGCCCGTGCCCGGCTCGTAGACCCCGATCGAGTCGTCGCCGTCGCCGTCCCAGTCGCCGCAGACCGGCAGCATCGACGCCGACCCGTACGACGTCACCAGCCCCGCGCCCCCGGTGCTGGCCTGGCCCCGCAGGTACCAGGTGCCGCGGGAGTACACCGCGATCCCGTCACGGCCGTCGCCGTCCCAGTCGCAGGCCAGCGCGACGTCCCCGGAGGTCGGGCCGCCGTAGTAGACCTGCCGGTCGGAGCGGCCACCCGAGGCGCCGTCGCGCAGCTCCCACTGCTTCTCGCGCATCAGCGCCGCGACCCTCGTGCGCAGCTCCGGCAGCGCCGCCCACAGGTTGTTCCCCGGGCACTCGGTGAACCCCACGGCCCGGTGCCCGGTGATCACGGGCAGCGAGACCGCCGTGCCGCCGTCGTAGCGGGAGGTGCCGGTGCGCCCCGCGCTGACCAGCGTGGCGCTGCCCAGCGGGCTCGTCTGGCTCAGCCCGAGCTTCCACGCGATCACCGACGCCAGCGCCCCGGTGATCGCGCTGTTCGTGCGCGAGGTGGAGTAGTTGCCCAGCACCGAGACGCCGAAGCTGTTGGCGTTGAACCCCGCCGCGTGGGCCCCGGTCACGGGCTTGTCGAGCCCCCCGAAGCGGCCCTCGAAGATCTGCCCGTACTTGTCGACCAGCACGTTGTAGCCGATGTCGCACCAGCCCTGGACCTTCGTGTGGGCGTAGTAGATGCCCCGCACGATCGCCGCCGACTCCGCCGCCGTGTAGGCGTTGGTGCCCGCGGTGTGGTGCACGAAGGCGACCTTGGGGGTGCCGGTGTAGCTGACGTCGGTGCAGGTGGAGGTGCGCAGCGTCTCGTCGGCGCCCCACTCGGCCCGGCTGATGATCCGCGGCACGCCCGCCGTCGCCGCCGAGGCGCTGGACGCCGGAGCGCCCGCCGGGCGGGTGCCGTCGGGGTCGGCGTCGGCCGTCTGCGGCTCGACGAGGGTGACCTCGACGTCGTCGGAGGCGGCCACGCCCTCACCGGTGACCCGCACGTCCACGCCGTCGGCCCCGCCCGAGACCCACAGCGGGTCGGTGGCCACCACGTCGGAGGCCCCGCGCGCCTCGGCGGTGCCGGGGTCGGGGCCGGCGTCCTCGACGCCGAGCTCCTGCCACGCCGACCAGCCCTCGTCGGTGCGCACCCGGACCTCGACCACGGCCTCCGACGCCGCCGCCCGGGCGGCCTCGCCCTCGGCCTCCGGGGTCCAGCTGACCGCCACCATCCGGAACTCGTCGGTGCGCACCGCCCCGGTCCGCGCGACGGCGTCGGCGGGCTCAGCGGGCTCGACCGGCTGGGGCGCGGCAGCCCCCGGGCCACCCGCGGACGGCTCGGGAGCGGACGGCTCGGAGGCGGACG
>CADCUY010000507.1 GCA_902806005.1 uncultured Quadrisphaera sp.
CCTGCGCGCGACGGCTCCCGCGGCCGCGCCGCCGGTGCGCACCGGGCGCTCCCGCGACGTCACCGAGGTGCTCCCCGGATGGCTGCGCGCCGTGGTCCTGACCCTGCTGCTGGTCATGGTGCTGGTGCCCGTCGGCTACATCGTGGTGGCGTCGTTCATGCCGGACGTGGACGTCGCCAACGGCCAGGTCGTGCCCGACGAGGTGACCGGGGCGAACTACCTGCGGATGTGGACCACGGTCGACCTCACCCGCGGCCTGGTCAACAGCCTCGTGGTCTCGGGCGCGGTGGCGGTGGTGTGCGCGCTGCTGGCGGTGGTGACCGCCTACGTGCTGGTCCGCTCCGCCTTCCGGGGCCGCCTGACGGTGCTGCGCAGCCTGGTGGCGCTCCAGAGCATCCCGGGCACCCTGCTCCTGCTGCCGATCTTCGTGCTCTTCTCCTCGGCCCGGACCTACCTCGACATCACCGTGGTCGGCACCCGGCCGGGGCTGATGATCACCTACCTGACCTTCGCGCTGCCGTTCTCGACCTGGGTGATGGTCACCTACCTGCGCGGGCTCCCGCGGGAGCTGGAGGAGGCCGCGCTGCTCGACGGGTGCTCGCCGGTGGGGGTGCTGCGCCGGGTGGTCATCCCGCTGAGCTGGCCGGGCATCATCGTCGCGGCGGTCTTCGCCTTCCTCCTCGGCTGGAACGACGTGCTCTTCGCCTCGGTGATGACGCGCCCGGAGACCCGGACCGCCGCCGTGGTGCTGCAGGTCTTCGGCCAGGCCCAGGAGGGCGGCGCGCTGCCGCTCTACGGGCAGCTGATGGCCTCGGCCCTGGTCTGCGCCGCGCCGGTGGTGCTGCTCTACCTGGTCTTCCAGCGCTACCTCGTCGGTGGCCTGACCGCAGGAGGGGTCAAGTGAGCGCAGCAGCGGGCACGCCGGTGACGGGGGCGCCGTGGAGGCTCAGCGGGTTCGCCGACGAGGTCGACGACGACCCGGTCGTGCAGCTGGCCGTGCTCGAGGCGCTGGGCATCGGCCACGTGGAGGTGCGCAGCGCCTGGGGCACCAACGTCGCCGACATGACCGAGGAGCAGGCCGCGGCGCTGGCGCGGCTGGTGCGCGAGCGCGGCGCCGGCGTCTCCGCGGTCGCCTCTCCCGTGGGCAAGGCCGACGTCGGGGTGGACGTGGAGGAGGAGGTCGCCCGGCTGCGGCGGTGCCTGGCCGTCGCCCGGGCGCTGGGGACCACCTCCGTGCGGGTCTTCTCCTTCTACCCCCCGGACGGCGCGCTCGACGGCGACGGGCAGTGGCCGGCGCACCTGCGCGACGCGGTGCTGACCCGGATGGCGGCGCTCGCCGCCGCGGCCGCCGCGGAGGGCGCGGTGCTGCTGCACGAGAACGAGAAGGGCATCTACGGCGACACCCCGGCCCGGTGCCTGGACCTGCTCGAGGCCGTCGCCTCCCCGGCGCTGCGCGCGGCCTGGGACCCGGCGAACTTCGTCCAGGTCGGGGTGGCCCGCCCCTTCGACGACGGCTACGCCGTGCTGCGCCCCCACCTGGAGTACCTGCAGGTCAAGGACGCCCGGGCCGCCGACGGGGCCGTGGTGCCGGCGGGCGAGGGCGACGGCCAGGTCGCGGAGACCGTCGCCGCGCTGCGCGACGACGGCTACGCGGGCTTCGCCTCGATGGAGCCCCACCTGGCCTCCGCGCACGCCACCGGCGGCTTCTCGGGCCCCGCGGCCTTCGGGGTCGCCACCCGCGCCTTCACCGCACTGTTGGACCGAGCAGGAGTGAGCCACCGATGACCGCACCGCCGCACAGCCCGCACGACGCCCCGGGCGCAGGGGCCGGGGAGGTCCGCTTCGCCGTGGTCGGCGCCGGCTACATCGGGCGCCACCACGCCGCCGTGATCGGCGCGACGCCCGGGATGCGGCTGACCGCCGTGGTCGACGTCGTGCCCGAGCTCGCCGAGGCGCTGGCCGACCAGGTGGAGGCCGAGACGGGGCAGCGCCCCACCGCCCACGCCGACGTCGCCGGGGCCCTCGCGGGCGGCGGGGTCGACGCGGTGGCGGTGTGCGTGCCCAGCGGGCTGCACGCCGACGTCGCGGTCACCGCCCTGGAGGCGGGGCGGCACGTGGTGCTGGAGAAGCCGCTCGAGGTCACCGTCGGGGCCGGCCGGCGGGTCGCGGCCGCCGCCGCGGCCGCCGCACCGGGGGCCCTGGCCACGGTGATCAGCCAGCACCGCTACGACCCGGCCAGCCAGGTCGTGCACCGCGCGGTGGCCGCGGGACGGCTCGGCCGGCTGACCTCCGCGGTCGCGTCGCTGTCGTGGTGGCGCGGGCAGGGCTACTACGACTCCGGCGACTGGCGCGGCACCTGGGCGTTCGACGGCGGCGGCGCGCTGATGAACCAGGGGGTGCACACCCTCGACCTCCTGCTGTGGTTCATGGGCCGGCCCGTCCAGGTGCACGCCCACACCGCCCTGCTCGCCCACGAGCGGGTGGAGGTGGAGGACACCGTCGTGGCCACCATCACCTTCGAGAGCGGGGCGCTGGCCGTGCTGCACGCGACCACCGCCGCCTACCCCGGCACCTCCGCCCGCCTCCAGGTCAACGGCACGGCCGGCTCGGCGATCATCGACGACGACGAGCTGCTGTACTTCCACGCCGCCGACGCCGCCGACGGCTCGACGCCGGTCAGCGACTACGGCGCCACGGGCACCAGCGGGCCGCTGAACCAGGCGGCCGCGGAGCTGGCCACCGTGCCCGCCACCGGGGTCGCCGGCGTCGTCAGCCCCCTGGGCGGCGCCAGGATGATCGAGGGCCAGTCGCGCCAGTACGCCGACGTCGCCGCGTGCATCCGCACCGGCCGCCCGCCCCTGGTGACCGTCGACCAGGCCCTGCTGGCCCTGGCCGCGGTGCGTGCGGTGTACCGCTCCGCCGCGACCGGGGCGCCCGTGCTGCTCGACGACGTCCTGGCCGACCCGGACGACGTCCCGGGGGCGCCCGGCGGCGTCGCCCGCCAGCCGGCCGGAGCCCGCTCGTGAGGTTCTCGGTGTTCACCGCCTCCCTGCCGCAGTGGTCGCCGCAGGAGGCCGTCGGCCACCTGGCCGCACAGGGGTGGGACGGCGTCGAGTGGCGGGTGGTCGACCAGGCCGACGCCCCGGAGCCGGGCTTCTGGGCCGGCAACCGGTGCACCTGGCCCCTGAGCACCCTGACCGAGGACGTGCCGAGGATCGCGGCGCTGACGCAGGAGGCGGGGCTCGGCCTGTCCGGCGTGGGCGGGTACGCCACCTGCCACCAGCGCGACGACGTCGAGGTGCTGCTGGCGGCGACGGCGGCCCTGGGCGCCGGCCGCGTGCGGGTGCGCACCCCCGACCTCGGGGGCGCGCCGTACCCCGAGCTGTTCGCGGGGGCCCGGCGGGCCTTCGCCGAGATCGCCGAGCGGGCCGCCGCCCACGGGGTGCAGGTGCTCGTCGAGCTGCACCACCAGACCGTCGTCTCCAGCGCCTCGGCCGCCCTGCGCCTCCTCGACGGGGTCGACCCCGCGGCGGTCGGCGTCATCCACGACCTCGGCAACCTCGTCATCGAGGGCGGCGAGGACGTGCGCGCCGGGCTGGAGATGCTCGGCGACCGGCTCGCCCACGTCCACGTCAAGAACGCCTCCTGGCACCCCACCGGCACCGCGCACGACGGCGCGACCACCTGGGAGCACCGGTGGGACACCCTCGCCGGCGGGCAGGCCGACGTCCGCGGCTACCTGCGGACCCTGCGCGAGGTCGGCTACGACGGCTGGGTGACCCTGGAGGACTTCTCCACCGCGCTCCCGCTCGAGGAGCGGACCGCGCGGGACCTCGCCCTGCTCAGGGGGGCGCTCGGTGACGGGTGAGCCCCGCCCGGCCCGCGGCCGGGACGCCGGGCCCGCCCGGCCCGTGCGCGCGGTGCACCTGGGGCTGGGGGCGTTCCACCGGGCCCACCAGGCCTGGTACGCGCAGGGCGCGGGCGACGGGTGGGGGATCGCGGCCTTCACCGGCCGCCGCCCGGACGCGGCGCTCGCCCTGGCGGAGCAGGAGGGGCTGTACACCCTGCTCACCCGCGACGCCGAGGGCGACCGGGCCGAGGTGGTGGCCAGCATCACCAGCGCCCACGACGGCGCCGACGCGGCGGCCTGGTCGGGGCACCTGGGCGACCCCTCCGTCGCCGTCCTGACCCTGACCGTCACCGAGGCGGGCTACCGCCGCGCCCCCGGCGGGGGGCTCGACCTCGACGACCCGCAGGTCGCCGCCGACGTCGCCGCGCTCCGCTCGGACCCC
>CADCUY010000508.1 GCA_902806005.1 uncultured Quadrisphaera sp.
TGCCGGGACTGGCCGGGCAGGGCCCGGTGCCGGTCCGCCTCTACAGCCCGCACCCGTCGGCGAGCGCAGCGGTGGGCGTGGTGGTCTACCTGCACGGCGGCGGTCACGTGACCGGCACGGTCGCCAGCTACGACGGGCTGACCCGCCGGCTGGCGAACCGCGTGCCGGCCGCGGTGGTCTCGGTGGACTACCGCCGGGCCCCCGAGCACCGGTGCCCGGCGGCGGTCGAGGACGCCGAGGCCGCGTACCGCTGGGCGCTGGAGAACGCCGGGGAGCTCGCTCCGGGCAGCACCGGCCGGGTCGCGATCGCCGGGGACAGCGCCGGTGGCAACAACGCCGCCGTCCTCGCACGGTGGCTGCGTGACGGCGACCTCGCACGCTCGGAGCAGCCGGCGCTCCAGGTGCTGGTCTACCCGCCGGTGGACGCGGTCGCCTACCGAGCGCGGGCGTACCCCAGCCACGTCGAGTGCGGTGAGGGGTACGGGCTGCTCCACGCCGACGGGCTCACCTACTGGGAGCACTACCTCGGCCCCGATGTCGACCCCGCCGACCCCGACGCCTCACCGCTGCGGGCGCCGTCGCTCGCCGGGCTGCCTCCGGCGCACGTGCTCACCGCGGGCTGCGACGTGCTCCGCGACGAGGGAGGGGCCTACGCCGACGCGCTCGCCGCCGCCGGCGTGCCCGTGGTGCACCGTCGGTGGGAGGGTCACCTGCACGGCTTCATCGGCGACCCCGCCGCCTACGACGACGCCGACCGGGCCCTGGGAGAGGTGGCGACTGCCCTGCGCGAAGCGTTGACCACGACGTGAGCGCACCGGGGCTCGCGCGACGGCGCGTCAGTGGCAGCCGCCGTGCCGGCCCAGCGTCTCGACGGGGGTCGCGCCGGGGCGCGTCCACTGCGGCACGGGGCGGCTGGTCGGGCCCCAGGTGGCGTTCCCGTCGGCGTCCGAGCGCCAGTACCAGCACGCCTCGCGCCCTCCGGGCCAGCCCTCGGGATGGTCCTCCCAGGCCTCGCCGCGGCCGCGCGGGGTCATGTCGAGCAGGGCGAACGACCCGTTGGCCGGCTCGGTGCCGCGGCCCGTCGTGGAGTACGTGAGGAACGCGCGGTCACCGTCACGCAGGAAGGCGGTGAGGTGGCCCATCCCCCCGCCGACGGGTGCCGCCGCGTCGCGCACGGAGTACCAGGGCTGGGTGTGGCCCATGAAGGCGACGTAGGAGGCCACCTCGTCCCACGGGCCCGCGGTCAGGACGGCGAAGGAGACGCCGCGGGCGTCGAGGTAGACCGAGTCCCGCACGTGCCACGCCGTGGTGGTGCAGCCCTCGCACTGCCCCTGGTGCGGTGCGCCGTCGTACCACATGTGCTGGTAGGTCACGAGCTCCTCACGACCCTGGAAGAGGTCGAGGAAGGGGACCGGGCCGTCGGCTCCGACGACCTCCACCGTCCCGTCGAGCTCGACCATCGGCAGCCGGCGGCGGGCCGCGGCGATCGCATCGCCGGCGCGGGTGTGGGCCTTCTCGCGCACCAGCAGCTCGTCCCGGGCTGTCTGCCAGGTGGCCAGGTCGACGACGGGCGGGCGGCCGGACGGTGCGCTGGGCCGGTCGTCGTGCGTGGTGGTCATGGCGTCCTCCGTGGGTCTCGTGCCGCGCGGCGTCGTCCGACGTGCCACGACGGTCACCAGGGCAGACTCGCCGACCGGCCGGGACTCATCGCCCCGGCGCCCGCTCCCCGTGGTCGAGAGCCGCGGGCCGCGGGCAGCACGTCTGCACGGCGAGCATCACGGTGGCCGGGTGGTGCAGTGTCGACCCGTGACCGTCCGACGCTTCAGCCAGGTCGACGTCTTCTCCACCGCGCCCTACGGCGGCAACCCGGTGGCCGTCGTCCACGACGCCGAGGGGCTCGACGCCGCGGCGATGCAGCGCTTCGCCCGGTGGACGAACCTGTCCGAGACCACCTTCCTGCTGCCCCCGCGCGACCCGGCGGCGGACTACGCGGTGCGGATCTTCACCGCGGCCCAGGAGCTGCCGTTCGCGGGCCACCCCACGCTGGGCACCTGCCACGCCTGGCTGAGCACCGGAGGCGTCCCGCGGACGGCGGACGCGGTGGTGCAGGAGTGCGCCGCCGGGCTGGTGCGCGTGCGCCGGACCGACCACGGCCTGGCCTTCGCCGCGCCGCCGCTGGTGCGGTCGGGGCCGCTCGAGCCCGAGGTGCGGGCGAGCGTCGTCGCGGCGCTGGGGCTCGACCCGGAGCAGGTCGTCGACGCGGAGTGGGTGGACAACGGGCCCGGGTGGGCGGCCGTCCTCCTCGAGGACGCCGAGGCCGTGCTCGCCCTGCGACCGGGGCCGACGGACCTGAAGGTCGGCGTGGTCGGGCCGCACCCGCCCGGGAGCCCCGAGGCCTTCGAGGTCCGCGCGTTCTTCGGCGTGGACGGCGCGACGGTGGAGGACCCGGTGACGGGGAGCCTGAACGCCTCGCTCGCGCAGTGGCTGACCAGCACCGGGCGCGCCCGGACGCCGTACGCCACCCGCCAGGGCACCGCGCTGGGGCGCACGGGCCGGGTGCACCTGACCCGGGACGACGACGGCGCGCTGTGGGCCGGTGGCGCGACGACCACGTGCGTCAGCGGCCACGTGGAGCTCTGAGGAGCTCTCAGGGCGTCGTCGTCGCTCCGGGACGGGCCGCGCTGCCGTGGAGTGCTGGCCTGTGGTGGGTCCACGGCCTCCGAGCGGTACCGGAGCCAGCATCCTTCGCGAGCCGCCGCAGCACAGCCGGCGCCCGCTGCGGCGAAGAGCGAGGGCCGCGGGGATGGGGCGACCACTGCCGAACGGACGAGCGTCGTCGCTCGCCGTCCGACCGGGGGTGGTGCGGCGCCTGGGACTCGAACCCAGAACCCGCTGATTAAGAGTCAGCTGCTCTGCCAATTGAGCTAGCACCGCGCGTGCGGGGACGAGCCTAGCAAGCCCCCGACCGGCTGGGCGAACCTACTGCGGCGCCACGGCGTACGAGGCCCCGGTGAGCGCGCCCACCACCCGCTCCGCGTGCGCCGGCCCGCGGGTCTCCACCTGCACGAACACCTCCACCTCGTGCAGGCGCAGCTCCGAGCCGGCGCGCCGGTGCTCCACCCCCATCACGTTCGCCCCCGCGTCGGCGAGGATCGCCAGCAGCCGCGCCAGCTCCCCCGGCGTGTCGGGGATCCGCACCCGCAGCGCCGCGAACCGCCCCGCCGCGACCAGCCCCCGCTGGATCACCTTGTTCAGCAGCAGCGGGTCGATGTTGCCGCCGGAGAGCACCGCCACCACCGGCGGCTCGAACGCCCCGGGGTCGTCCATCACCGCCGCGACGGCAGCGGCACCCGCCGGCTCGACGACGAGCTTGGCCCGCTCCAGGCACAGCAGCAGGGCCCGGGCGATCACGTCGTCGTCCACGGTGACCACCCGGTCCACCAGGTCGCGCACCAGGGCGAACGGCACGTCCCCCGGGCGCCCGACAGCGATCCCGTCGGCGATGGTCGCCATCCGCGGCAGGGGCACCGGGTGGCCGGCGGCGAGCGAGGGCGGGTAGGCCGCGGCGGCGCTCGCCTGCGCGGCGACGACGCGGACGTCGGGGCGCAGGGCCTTGACCGCCACGGCGACGCCGGCGACCAGCCCGCCCCCGCCGGTGCACACGACCACGGTGCGCACCTCGGGGCACTGCTCGAGGACCTCCAGGCCGAGGGTGCCCTGGCCGGCGACGACGTCGGGGTGGTCGAAGGGGTGGATCAGCACCGCGCCGGTGGCGGCCGCGTGCTCCAGCGCGGCGACCAGCGCCTCGTCGACGGTGCGCCCGGCGAAGCGCACCTGCGCCCCGTACGCGGTGGTCGCCGCGACCTTGGGCAGCGGCGCCGCCTCGGGCATGAAGACGGTGGACGTGATCCCCAGCAGGCGGGCGGCGAGCGCCACCCCCTGGGCGTGGTTGCCGGCGCTCGCCGCCACGACGCCGCGCTCGCGCTCGGCCGCGCTGAGCCGGGCCATCCGCACGTACGCCCCGCGGATCTTGAACGAGCCGGCGCGCTGGAGGTTCTCGCACTTGAGCCACACCGGCCCGCCCACGAGGTCGGAGAGGGGGCCGGAGCCCTCCAGCGGCGTCGTCCGCGAGACGCCCTCGAGCTGGCGCCGCGCCTCCTGAACGTCTGCGAGCTCCACGGCGGCCATCCCGCGATGCTGCCCCATCCCCCCGGCGCGGCGGGCCGGGGCCGGCGGCTCGGGCCCCGGCGGCTCAGGCCCGGGGCGAGAAGCGCAGCGGCAGGCCCCCG
>CADCUY010000509.1 GCA_902806005.1 uncultured Quadrisphaera sp.
CGAGGACGTCATCGAGCGCGCCGCAGCGCGCTGACACCCGGCCACCGGGTCCCCGGGGCAGCGGGAGGGGGGCCCCTGAGCCCGCACGACGCCCCACCGGCGCACCACCTCGACACCTCACTGGAACACCACCTAGGAGATCTGTGATGACACGCACTGGAACGACCAGGACTGCGGCGAGCGCGGTGCTCGCGCTGTCGCTGCTGTCCGCCGGGCTCGCCCCCGCAGCGTCGGCGGCGCCGTCGGGCGCGACGGCGGCGTCGTCCGCCGGCGTCGTGGGCGAGATCCCGCTCCCGGCGGGCTTCGCTCCCGAGGACCTGGCGCGCGGTCGCGGCTCGAGCTTCTACGTCGGCTCCCTGTCAGGCGCCGGCATCTTCGCCGGCGACCTGCGCACCGGTGACGGCCGCACCCTGGTCCCCGGGGCACCGGGTCGCACGGATGCCGGTCTGTTCGTCGATCGTCGCAACCGGCTCTGGGTCGCCGGCGCCGCCGCGGGCGACGTCCGCGTCTACGACGCCACGACCGGGGAGGCGCTGGCCACCTACCAGATCGAGGCGGAGGAGGCGTTCACCACCGACGTCGTCGTGACCGAGGACGCCGCCTACGTGACCGACTCCAACAGCCCCCGGCTGTACGTCATCCCGCTCCGGGGCGGGCGCGACCTCCCGGAGCCCTCGGCGGTGCGGGTCGTCCCGCTGACCGGCGACATCTCCTACACCGACCAGCCGAACGCCTTCAACGTCAACGGCATCGTCGCTGCGCGCGGGCGGCTGCTGGTCGGACAGCTGAACACCGGCCTGCTCTTCCTCGTCGACCCCGACGACGGGCGCACGCACCAGGTCGACCTCGACGGTGCCACGGTCTTCGGCGCCGACGGGCTGACGCTGCAGGGCCGCACGCTCTACGTCACCCAGAACATCCCGCAGCGCGTGGCGGTCGTCGAGCTCGACGACGACCTGTCCTCCGGCCGCGTGGTGCAGGAGGTCAGCGACGCCCGCTTCGACGTCCCGACCTCCAACACCGTCTTCGGGGGCGGGCTCTACGTGCTCAACTCCCGCGTCCTGACGCCGCCCACCCCCACCACGCCGTACTCGATCCTCCGCTTCGACCGGCCCTGACCCTCACCGGAGCGGCCCCCGCGCGACTCACGACGATCGAGAGGGACGACGACGACCGGCGCGCGCGGGGTGCCGCTCCCGGCAGCGCTCCCGACTGGCGGGCGGCTGCGGCCGCCTCGTGATCATCGGCTCGGACGGCGGGTGGGTCGGCTCCGCCGGTGGGGCAGCACTCCTCGCGCCCTCGAGGCCGGGTGGCCCTCGACGCCCGAGCCGGTCCGGCGCGGAGGCCCGTCCGCAGCCCGCCCGGCGTCCGGCTGCCCCTCGTCGGTCACCGCGACCGCGGGGACCCGCTCCCGGCTGCCGCGTCGACGACCCTGCCGCTGTGCAGCTCGACGACGCGGTCGGCGACGGCGATGACGCGGTGGTCGTGGGTGGCCACCAGGACGGCCGTGCCAGGGCCCCGGGCCGTCAGGACGGCCAGCACCCGCTCGACGTTGGCGTCGTCCTGGTGGCCGGTGGGCTCGTCGAGCACGGCGAGGTCCGGCGCCGGCGCGAGGGCCCGCGCCAGGGCGGTCCGCTGCTGCTCCCCGATGGAGGAGTCACCGGTGAGCGCGTGGGCCAGGTGGCCGAGGGCGAGCGCCTCGAGCAGCGGCGCCGGGTCGGCCTCGACCCCGGCCAGCCGGGTCGGCCAGCTGACGTTCTCCAGCACGCTGAGCTCGGGGACCAGCGCCAGGCGCTGCGGCAGCAGCGCGACCCGGGTCCAGTCGGCCCACTCGTGCGCCGGTCGGCCGAGCACGGTGACGGCACCGCGCGTCGGGCGGCCGACGCCCGCCACGAGGTGGCACAGGGTGCTCTTGCCGCTGCCCGACCGGCCGGCCACGACCACGAGCTCGCCCGGGAGCACCGTCAGCCCGACGTCGTCGAGCACGCGGGGGCGCCCGGGGACGTCGTGGCCGACCCCGACCGCGGCGACGACCACCTGGTGGTCACCGCCGGCGAGCGCGTCGGTGCGCCGGGCGCGGTGCCGGCTCACGGCCGCGCCCCTCGGGGCTCGAGGCGGACGTGGTCCTCGAAGACCCGGACCCGGGCCCGGCCGCCGGCGAGCAGCTCGAGCGCCTCGACCGGCAGCTGGAGCCGGCCCGCGGAGTCGACCACGGCCGTGTCCTCCTGGCCGGCCTCGCGGTCGGTGGCCAGGACGCCGTGGCGCATGAGGAGCACCCGGTCGGCCCCCTGGACGAGCCGGGCGTCGTGGGTGGCGACCACGACGCAGGCGCCGGCGCGGGCTGCGGCGGTCAGCGCGCCGACGACGAGCGCCGTGGAGGTGTCGTCGAGCTCGGCGGTCGGCTCGTCGGCGACGACCACCCGCGGGCCGCCGACCAGGGCGCTGGCGACGGCGAGGCGCTGCTGCTCGCCGCCGGACAGCTGCACGGGCAGCGAGCGGGCCCGCTCGGCGAGGTCGACCCGGGCCAGCGCCGCCAGCGGGTCGAAGGGGCCGTCCGGCCCGTCCGCGCGCGGGCCGGGCCGCCCGGAGCGTCGGCGGTGGGCGAGGGCCACCTGCTCCAGCGCCGTCAGGTGCGGGAAGAGGCCGCGCGATGGCCGCTGCGACACCCACGACACGTCACGGCGGCGCACCGCGCGCAGCCGGGCCCCGGACAGGCCGGACGTGCTCGCGCCGAGGAGCTGCAGGTCGCCGCCGTCCGCCCGCTCCCGCAGGGCGAGGACCGCGAGGAGGCTCGACTTGCCGCAGCCCGACGGCCCGAGGACGCCGGCGAGCTGCCCGGAGGCGAACTCGGCGTCGACCCCGCGCAGGGCGTGGGTCTCTCCGGTGGGGGAGCGGTAGATGCGCACCAGGCCCGAACAGCGCAGCGCCGCCGGTTCAGCGGTCGTCACGCAGCACCACCTCCTCCCGGGCTCCGCGCAGCCGCTGCGCGGTGGCGCCGGTGGCGAGGGCGAGCGGCACGACCGCGGTCACCAGCACGACGAGCAGCCCGACGAGCCAGGGCCGGACGGTGACGTCGAGGGCGGGCAGGAGGTCCGGCGAGGGGTCGGCCAGTGCGGGCACCAGCGGCACGAGCAGGACGAGGGCGAGCACCGCGGCGAGCACGGTGGTGACGACGACCGCCGCCTGCTCGAGCACCAGCGCCCGCCGCACCCCGCCGCGACCCAGCGGGGTGCGGCGCAGCACCACCGCTGCGGGCAGCGCGCGGTCGGCGCTGCGGTCCGCCCGCACCG
Source organism: uncultured Quadrisphaera sp. (assembly GCA_902806005.1). GTDB lineage: Bacteria > Actinomycetota > Actinomycetes > Actinomycetales > Quadrisphaeraceae > CADCUY01. Next base: position 3,291 of record CADCUY010000509.1, read on the forward strand.
CCAGCCCCACCACCGCCGCCACGACGAGGAGGGCCGCGACGGCGAGCTGGTAGCCCTGCACGAGCTCGGAGGCGACGAAGCCGGGCTGCAGCGCCTGGTCCGCCGCGGTCTCGACCTCCTCGACCGGCAGCCCGGCCTGCCGCAGGTGCGCGGCGACGTCGGCGGCGCCCCGGGACGACCAGTACTCCGCCTGGAGGGTCAGCGGACCGCCGTTGCCGTCGGGGACGTAGCGCGGGTCGTTCAGCTGCAGGGCGGGCAGGTACGTGTCGGTGTCGGCCACCAGCATGCTCCGCAGCGGGCCCTGGCCGGGGAAGACCGGCACCGCCGCGACCACCTCGACGCTGATCCGGGCGGTGCCCGCGACCTCGACGACGTCCCCGACCGCGAGTCCCAGCGGCTCGCCGACCAGGACGACCGGCGGAGGCGGGTCCTCGCCCTCGCCGGGCGCTCGGGTCCGCGCCGCCGCGGTCAGCTCCTCCAGGGCCCGCCGGGCGTCGACCAGGGCCCCGCTGCCGCTGCCGAAGTCCAGCGCGGCGGGGGCGGTGTCGGTGTCGAGGGCGTACACCTGCAGCTGCCGGCCGTCGTCCGGGTTGACCTGGTCGAACCAGACCACGGTGTCCCCCTCCGGGACCGGGATGTCGGTCGCCGGGTCGCGGTCGAGGTCGAGCGGCCGGTTCTGGAGGTCGGTGACGAACTCGCTGAGCACCACGGGGCGGGGCACCGCGTCCGGGGCCAGCGCCAGCGCCTCGCCGTTCGGGAGCTCCACGGTGCTGGCCGCGCCGGCGATCACCGCCGACTTGGACTCCACGGACGCCACGAGGCTGCGGTCGGCCAGAGCCGCGAAGCCCGCCATGGCCAGCCCGGCCGTGAGCAGCACGACCACGGCGTCCTGACCGTCCCCCGGTGCCGCCAGGCGTCGCAGGGCCAGCACGGTCCCCGCCCGCCCGGGGGTCAGCCGGCCCGGCGGGGTGCCTGCCCCCCGGGCG
>CADCUY010000510.1 GCA_902806005.1 uncultured Quadrisphaera sp.
GCACGTCGTCCAGGACGTCGGTGTCGCCCTGCAGCTGGTCGAGCACCGCGGCGCGCAGCCGCTGCAGGCGCGCGGCCCGCAGGTCGGCCACGCTGGGCACCGGGCGGATCTCGATGCGCTGGCCGGTGACCCGCTCGACGGTGGAGAGCATCCGCTGCTCGCGGGGGTCGGCCAGGGTGAGCGCCACGCCCTCGCGCCCGACCCGGCCGACGCGGCCGATCCGGTGCACGTAGGACTCGGGGGCGGCGGGCACGTCGTAGTTGACGACGTGGGTGAGCTGGTCGACGTCCAGGCCGCGCGCGGCGACGTCGGTGGCGACCAGCAGGTCGGCGGTGCCGGCGCGCAGGCGGGCCATGACCTTGTCGCGCTGGTCCTGGCTCATGCCGCCGTGCAGGGCCTCGGCGCGGTAGCCGCGGGCGTTGAGCGCCTCGGTGAGCGCGTCGACGTCGCCGCGGGTGCGGCAGAACACGATCGAGCTGGCGGGCTTCTCGACGTCGAGCACCCGGCCGAGGGCCGCGGCCTTGTGGGCGCGGGAGACCAGGTACGCGGTCTGGCGCACCCGCGGGGCCTCGCCGGCCGCGGTCTCCTCGCGGGCGATCCGCAGCCGCACCGGGTCGGTCAGGTGCTGCCTGGCGATCGCCGCGGTGCGCGGGGGCATGGTGGCCGAGAACAGGACCGTCTGACGGGCGTCGGGGCTCTGGCCGAGGATCGCCTCGATGTCCTCGGCGAAGCCCATGTCGAGCATCTCGTCGGCCTCGTCGAGCACGGCGACGCGCAGGTCGTCGAGGCTGAGGGAGCCGCGGTTGAGGTGGTCGATGGCGCGACCGGGGGTGGCGACGACGACGTCGACGCCGCGCTCGAGCTGGCGCAGCTGCGGCAGGACCGGGGCGCCGCCGTAGACGGCGAGCACGCGCACCTTGAGCTTCTCGCCGTAGCGCTCGAAGGCCTCGGCGACCTGCACGGCGAGCTCGCGGGTGGGCACCAGCACCAGGGCGGTGGGGTTCTTGCCGCGGCGCCAGGTCAGCTGCTCGAGCACGGGCAGGGCGAAGGCGGCGGTCTTGCCGGTGCCGGTCGCGGCCTGGCCGACGACGTCCTGGCCGGTCAGCAGCACGGGGATCGCCTCGCGCTGGACCGGGGTGGGCTCCTCGTAGCCGAGGCCGGCGAGGGCCTCGAGCAGCTCGGGGCGCAGCTGGAGGTCGTCGAAGGTGACGTGGTCGGGGTGGTCGGCGGCGACGTCCTCGACGACCTCAGGCCCCTCCTCGGGCTGCTCGGGCTGCTCGGCGGCGGCCTCGGCGGGCTGGGTCGGCTCCGGCGGAGCCTCGGTGAAGACCGCGGCGGGTGCCTCGGCGACGAGCTGGGACATGCGGGGGTGCTCCTGGTGCTCGGGGGGTGGCGCGCTGGCCGGGGAGGGCGTGCTGGTCGTCGCCACGGACCCATGGTCCCAGGCGAGCGGCACCGCACGGGCCACGAGCCCTCGGAGGGAGGACGCGCGGGTGCGGCGCGGAGGGGGCGGTCAGGCCCCGGGGCGGTCGGGCGGGGCGAGCTCGCCCTGGATCACGGGGCCGGTGGCGGCGGGCGGCGGGGCCGGGACGGGGCGCTGGGAGTCGGCCGCGCGGACGTCGGCGGGCCCGAACAGGTGCATCAGCCGCCGCTCGAACCGGGCCAGCCAGGTCTCTTCGCTCTTCGCCACGCTCGATCTCCTGCCGGCCCGCGCGGGCCGTCGTCGTCCGGGGTGGGACGCCTCGCGCAGTCGGCGCACCGGTCCCGTCGAGGGGTGCAAGGCGGGCGGCGCCCGATCTGTTCCCGTCCCCTGGCGGCGGTGCCGCGCCGGTAGCCTCGCCGCCGTGGCGACCTACCGCATCCGCGAGGCCGCGGAGCTGCTCGGGGTCTCCGACGACACCCTGCGCCGCTGGTGCGACAGCGGACGGCTGGCCACCGCCGAGGACGGCGCGGGGCGGCGGGTGGTGGACGGCGCGGTGCTCGCCGCCTTCGCCCGCGAGCGGGCGGTCGCCGCGACGTCGCCGCCCGCGGTGGGGCCGATCACCGGGGCGTCGGCCCGCAACCGGTTCACCGGGCTGGTGACGCGCGTGGTGGTCGACACCGTGATGGCGCAGGTGGAGCTCCAGGCGGGGCCGCACCGGGTGGTGTCGCTGCTGAGCCGGGAGGCCGTCGAGGAGCTCGGGCTCGAGCCGGGGGTGCTGGCGGTGGCCTCGGTGAAGGCGACGAACGTGGTGCTCGAGGTGCCCGGCCCCCAGGGCTGAAGCCGCGCGCCGCCGTGTGCTGGGTTCCGCGTGCCGCGCCTCGTGTGCTGGGTCCCGGGCGCCTCGACGCCCGGATGCGGTACCGGCGCCAGCATTCCACGTCGCGACCGGGCTCAGCGCCGGCGTGCGCCGCGGGTCAGTGCCGGCGGGCGGCGCGGCGCGCGGCGCTGGCCGCGGCGGCCTTCGCCTCGGCCTCCGCGGCGTCACGGGCGGCGTCGGTGTCGCCGGCGCGGTGCTTGCGCACGCGGCGCACCACGAGCAGCAGCAGCGCCAGCCCGATCGCCCCGTAGACGACGTAGTTCAGGTACCCGGTGTAGCCCTCGACCCGCTCCCACTGCGTGCCGAGGCCGAAGCCGGCGCCGATGAGCAGCGCGTTCCACAGGGCGCTGCCCAGGGTCGTGTAGAGCAGGAACTGCCCCCGGGGCATGCCGCTGGCCCCGGCCGGCAGCGAGATGAGGCTGCGCACCCCGGGCATCAGCCGCCCGAAGAACACCGCACCCCGGCCGTGCCGGTAGAACCAGTGCTGCGCCGCGTCGGCGTCGCTGCGGTCGACCAGCGGCATCGCGGCCAGGATCCGCACCGAGCGGTCCACCCCGATCCGGTGCGCCACCTCGAACAGCAGCACCGCGCCGAGCACCGAGCCCAGCGTGGCGGCGACGAAGGCGGCGACCAGGTTGATCGACCCCTGGAAGCTCAGGAACCCCGCCAGCGGCAGCACGACCTCGCTGGGGATGGGCGGGAAGACGGTCTCGAGGAACGTCATCGCCCCCACGCCGGGCGCCCCCAGCGCGGCCATGGCGTCGGCCACCCACCCCGAGAGCCCGGTGAGGCCGAACTCCTGGCTCGGGCGGGCGGCGGCGCCGCGCGCGGCGACGAGGGCGCCCGCCGAGGCCGCGGCCGGGACGGCGGCGGCCGTGGCGAGCGCGGCGGTGGTGGTGGGGCTCACCGGCCGAGGCTAACCGCTGGACGCCGCCGCGGCGGGTGGTCGCGGTCGCGCGCGCTCCCCAGGAAGGGCAGGGTGATCGGGATGAGCCAGCCTCCCGAGCCCCCGTTGGACGCCGCCGAGGACGACCCGGACGCCGCCTCGGTGGCCGACCTCCCCGGCTACTCGGCCGGGGGCGCCGGCGACGGCGACGCGGCGGTCGGCCCGCCCAGCCAGGACCGCTCGGCCACGACCTGACCGCGCTCGCCCACCCGACCGCCGCTCGCCCCACCGCCCCGGAGGACCGCCCGTGACCCTGGACCGCCCGCTCGCCCCCGAGCCCTACGGCCTGCTCCCGCCGGTGCCGTCCTTCGAGCTGGTCAGCGACGACTTCGCCCCCGGCGCGCCCCTGCCGGCCAGCGCCGCCGCCGACGCGGGCAGCCGCAGCCCGCACCTGCGCTGGAGCGGGGTGCCCGAGGGCACCCGCAGCCTCCGGCTCGACGTGTTCGACCCCGACGCCCCCACCCCCGCGGGGTTCTGGCACTGGAGCGTGGTCGGGCTGCCCGCCGACCTCACCGAGCTGTCCGCGGGCGCCGGCGACGAGGGGCACCCGCTGCCCGACGGGGCGGTGGTGCTGCGCAACGAGATGGGCGGGCGCGGCTTCACCGGGGCGGCCCCGCCGGCGGGCGACCGCGCCCACCGGTACGTCTTCGCCGTCCACGCCCTCGACGCCACCGGCGCGGAGGTCGGCGTGCCGGCCGAGGCGACGCCCACCGTCGCCGCCTTCCTCGGGCTCACCCACGTGCTCGCCCGCGGCACGCTCACCGGCACCCACCAGGTGCCGGCCTGAGCCTCGGCGCATGAGGATCGTGCTCCGCGCCAGCGGCCCGGCGCCCGTGGCGACGGCGTGGGAGCGCTACGCCGACCTCACCGCGTGGCCGACCTGGTCGCCGCAGATCAGCGGCGTGGACGTCGCGGGGCCGCTGCGGCTGCGCCGCGGGCTGAGCGGCCGGGTGCTCGGGCTGCCGGTGCTCGGGCACCCGGTGCTGGCCGTCGACTTCGTCGTCGAGGACCTCGACGAGCCC
>CADCUY010000511.1:0-1700 GCA_902806005.1 uncultured Quadrisphaera sp.
GCCACCCGCGAGCGCGCGCCCGAGGCCGTGCGCTCGGCGCTGGCCGGCTACCGCGCCGGGGTCGTCCGGGCGCGTGGCGAGGAGACCGGCGAGCAGCCGGCCGCCGAGGGCTGGCGATGAGCGCCGAGCCGGGCCCCGCCGCGTCGCCCGGCCCCGACCCCACCGCGGGCGCCGCCTCGGACCTGACCTTCCTCCTCGACGACATGGTGCGCCGGGTCCCCGGCACGCGGTCGGTGCTCGCGGTGTCGGCCGACGGGCTGCTGATGGGCGTCTCGCAGGGCCTGGACCGCACCGGCGGCGACCAGCTGGCCGCCGTCGTCGCCGGCCTGTCCAGCCTCACCCGCGGCGCGTCCCGGCTCATGGGCGCCGGGGAGGTGCGCCAGGTGGTCGTGGAGATGGACGGCGCCTTCCTGTTCACCACCAGCGTCTCCGACGGCTCGGTGCTGGCGGTGGTCGCCGACATCAGCTGCGACATCGGGCTCGTCGGCTACGAGATGACGCTGCTGGCCAGCCGGGCGGGCCGGGCCCTGACGCCGCAGCTGATCACCGAGCTGCGGGCGCGGCTGCCGCGATGAGGCCGCGGCCCGGGGACGACGGCGGGTCGGTGGAGGACACCGCCACGGTCCGCCCCTACCTGGTCAGCCGCGGGCGCACGACCTCCGCCCACGAGGACCTGCCCCTGGAGACCCTGGTGCGCGCCGGGGGCGGCCCGCTGGAGACCCGGCCGCCGGGCGGTGGTGCGGGCCTGACCAGCGAGGTCCGCTCGATCGTGGAGCTGACCAGCGCCCGCTACCTCTCGGTCGCCGAGCTGTCCGCCCACGTGCGGCTGCCGGTGCCCGTGGTCCGCGTGGTCCTCGAGGACCTGGCGGGCCAGGGGCTGGTGCACCTGCACCCCCCGGAGCAGTCCACCGACGAGCGCGGCCACCGCGCCGTCCCCCGCCACCTCCTGGAGCGCGTGCTCGATGGCATCACCCGCCTCTGACCCCTCGCGCGGCGGCCCCTCGCTCCGTGGTGCCGGAGCCGGCACCGCCGTGGCCTCCACGGCGCCCGTCGTCGTCAAGGTCGTCGTCGCCGGCGGCTTCGCCGTCGGCAAGACCACGCTGATCGCCTCGATCAGCGACATCGAGCCGCTGACCACCGAGGCGGCGATGACCGAGCACTCGATGGGCGTGGACGACGCCGGCCGCGCGGCTCGCGACAAGTCCACGACCACCGTGGCCATGGACTTCGGGCGGATCGCCCTGCCCGGCGACCTGTGGCTGTACCTGTTCGGCACCCCCGGGCAGGACCGGTTCTCCTTCATGTGGGACGACCTGGTGCAGGGCGCCGTCGGGGCGCTGGTGCTGGTCGACACCGAGCGGCTCGACCAGTGCTTCGCGGCGGTCGACTACTTCGAGAGCCGCGGCGTGCCGTTCGTCGTCGTCGTCAACTGCTTCGACGGCATCGCCCGCCACCGCCTCGAGGACGTCGCCGCGGCCCTCGGCCTGGGCGCGCACGTGCCGCTGCTCTACACCGACGCCCGCGTGCGCGACGCCACGCAGCACGCGCTGGTGACGCTGGTGCAGCACGCCATCGCCACGAGCACGGCGACCTGACCCCGAGGGGGGCCAGGTCGCCGTGGGTGGTGCCGGGTGCTCGTGGTGCTGAGGGTCAGCGCCGCGCGAGCCGGGCGGCGCCCGCCTCGGCGGGCTCCTCGACTG
>CADCUY010000511.1:1710-4265 GCA_902806005.1 uncultured Quadrisphaera sp.
ACGTCCTGCTCGCAGGTGGCGCCCTCGTCGGGCAGCGCCAGCTCGACCAGGTAGGCCTCGACGGCGGCGTCGATGCACGCCGACTGACCGCCGTAGGCGGTGTGGCCGTCGCCGCGCATCGTCAGCAGCCGGGCGTTGCACAGGTCCTCGACCAGCGCCAGGCCGCCGGCGTAGGGGGTGGCGGCGTCGTAGGTCGTGGCCACGACCAGCGGGGTCGGGGCGTCGTCGGCCACGGTGAACGGCCCGGCGTAGGCGTCCTCGTCGCGCGCGGGCCAGCCCGCGTAGCTGATCTCGGCGTACCCGCTGTTGGACCAGAAGTGCGGGAACGAGGCCCACGACTCCTCGCCGCGGTCGAGGTAGACCTGCAGGTCGTCGGGGTAGTCCTGCTCGGCGGCGCCGATGGTGAAGTACCGGTCGAGGCCCGGGTCGTACGACCCGTCCTCCAGCCGCCCGGACGAGCCGTCGACGATGGCGCGGATGCCCGAGCCGTCGCCCTGCTCGGCCAGCGCCAGGGCCGCCGCGAGGTCGCCCCACGCCGACTTCGAGTACAGCAGCGAGATCGTCGCGCCGCGGATGTCGTCGCCGGTCACCGGCGCGGGGTTCTCCGGGTACCCGTCGGCGGGCAGCGGCGTCACGTCGGCGCCGTCGACGAGGTCGTCGTACGCCGTCGAGGGGTTGCCCGCCGCGTCGCCCGAGCCGAACCCGGAGCACGCGGCCTGGTCGAGGGCGCACGCCACCAGGAACCGGGTCAGCGACTCCTCGAAGCCGGCGGTCTGGTTGGCGATGTTGCTCAGCGGGTCGTTGATGTACTCGGTGGCGTCGACCGGCCCGTCGAGCACGAGCGCCCGGTGGCGGTCGGGGAACAGGCTGGCGTAGGTGGCGCCGAGGAAGGTGCCGTAGGAGAACCCGAGGTAGCTCAGCTGCTCGTCGCCGACCGCGGCGCGCAGGGCGTCGAGGTCGCGGGCGACGTTGGCGGTGGAGACGTGCTCGAGGATCTCCCCGTTCTCCTCCAGGCACTTCTCGACGTACCCCTGGGTCTTGGCCACGTACGCGTCGACGTCGATGTCGAGCGGGGTCGGGACCGGCACGGAGTAGATGCCCTCGGCGGGCTGGTCGGCGCGGCAGTCGATGGCGGGCTCGCTCTGGCCGACGCCGCGCGGGTCGAAGCCGACGATGTCGAAGCGCTCGTTGAGCGCGTCGAACAGCCCGCCGGTGCCCGCCGCCTGGAGGAAGTCGACCGAGGCGCCGCCCGGGCCGCCGAAGTTGAAGAACAGCGAGCCGATCCGGTTCGCCTCGTCCTGCGCGGGCACCCGGGCGACGGCGATCGACACCTCGTCGCCGTCGGGCTCGTCGTAGTCCAGCGGCAGCGCCGCGGTCGCGCACTCGACGCGCGCGGTCTCGGGGGCGCCCTCCTCGCCGCACAGCTCCCAGGCGAGCTCGAGCTCCACCGGCTCGGGGGCGGCCGGCTGGGCGGTGGCGACCTGGCCGCCGGCGGTGATCAGCGAGACGACGCTGAGCCCGACCAGGGTGGTGCGGCGGAGTGCTCGGGGCACGGGGGATCTCCGATCGGTCGAGCGTCGGCAGCTCGCACCCGCGCGGGGCCGCCCAGGGCGCCAGGTCTAACACCGCCCGTGATCGGGGGCAACGCGGCGGACGTCCGCTCCGGCGTGGTCCGTCCGGCGTGTCGCCTTGGTCCGGTGCGCCCCGGTCGCAGGACCTACGCCTCGCGGGCCACCTTGTGCTGCGCGGCCTGGGCCCGCGGGCGCACCACGAGCAGGTCGACGTTGACGTGGTGGGGGCGGCTGAGCACCCAGGCGATGCAGTCGGCGACGTCGTCGGCGTCCAGGGGCTCGCGCACCCCGGCGTAGACGGCCTCGGCGCGCGCGGCGTCGCCGCGGGTGCGGTTGAGGGCGAACTCGTCGGTGCGCACCATCCCCGGCGCGACCTCCAGCACCCGCAGCGGCTCGCCGGCGAGCTCCAGGCGCAGGGTGTGGGCGATCGCGCCCTCGGCGTGCTTGGCCGCCACGTACCCGCCGCCGCCCTCGTAGGCGGTGAACGCCGCGGTGGAGGTCAGGAGCAGGACGTCGCCGCGCCCGGAGGCGCGCAGCGCGGGCAGCAGCGCCTGGGTGACGCGCAGGGTGGCGAGCACGTTGACCTCGAACATCGCCTGCCAGTCGGCCGGGTCGCCGCCCTCCACCGTGTCGGTGCCCAGCGCGCCGCCGGCGTTGTTGACCAGCGCGTGGAGCGGCCCGCCCCCGGCCACCGCCGTGGCCAGCCGGGCGACGTCGCCCGCGTCGGTGAGGTCGGCCGCGAGCACCTCGCAGCCGGTCTCCTCCGCCAGCGCCCGGAGCCGCTGCTCGCGGCGGGCGACGGCGAGCACCGCCCAGCCGTCGGCGCGCAGCCGGCGCACCGTGGCGGCGCCGATGCCCGAGCTGGCCCCGGTCACGACCGCGCGCAGCCCCTGGTCCACGGCCTCATCCCACCACGGAGGCGGCTCGGGCCCGGACGGGTGAGCGCGCGCGGCGTCACCGCCACGGCGCTCACGGCGCGGCCCG
>CADCUY010000512.1 GCA_902806005.1 uncultured Quadrisphaera sp.
CGCGGCGACGCGCCGACGTGACTCGACCGTGACCGGGGTGAACCGGGCGAACGGCGCACACCGGGCTGCAGGGGCGCCATCCTGACCGGAACGCCCTGGACAGGTCGCCACGCAGCGTGGTCCAGTGGTGACCGTCCTTGGGGGAGGAGCGCCATGAGCCAGCAGGTCACCGAGCCGTCGTCGTCCGCCCGCCGCGTGCTGCTGCCACGGCCGCGCCGAGCCGCGGCCCCGGGCCGCCCGGCCCTGGTCGGCGCCCTCCGCACCGCCCCGTGGGCCTCCCGCGTCGAGGAGCAGGGCCCCGAGGGCGCCCGCGCCGACGGCCCGCGCGCCGAGCGCCTGGACCGGCGCGAGGCCCTGCTGCACCGCCTCGAGCTCGACCGCCAGCGCCGCCGCTACCGCTCGGCCTGAGGCCCGCCCGCCGGGACGCCGGGAGCGTCCGCGGCCGACGTGGCCACCGGCCCGACCCGCAGGACGCGGTAGCCGCGGGCGCTGCGCACCCGCTCCACCGGGGCGCGCACCCCGGCCGCCCGGAGGCCCTCGTCCTGCAGCCAGCGCTGCAGGGAGTCGGCCCCCAGGTGCCGCTGCACCACCAGGTGCGCCTCGGCCCCGGCCCCCAGCCGTGGCAGCCAGGTCAGCAGCAGCCGGTGCAGGAGCTCCTTGCCCACCCGGATCGGCGGGTTCGACCACAGCGCCGCCACCTCCAGCCCCGGCGGCACCTGCTCGGGCAGCACCGCCCGCACCCCCGGGAGCCCCAGCCGGGCGGCGTTGGCGGCGGTCACCTCCAGCGCGCGGGGGTTGACGTCCACCGCCCACACCGTCGCCTCCGGGGCCCGCAGCGCCATGCTGAGCGCCAGCGCCCCCCACCCGCAGCCCACGTCCACGAGGTCGCCGCGCGGCGGCGGGGGCGGCGCCGTGGCCAGCAGCACCGAGGTGCCCGCGTCGAGCCGGTCGGGGCTGAAGACGCCGCCCGCGGTCTCCAGCTCGCGCTCGGCCCCCGCCAGCTCCACCCGCAGCGGTCGGCGCTCGCCGGTGCCGGCCGGGACCGGCGAGAAGTAGTGCGACCCGCCCGTCGCGGCGCCCGCGCCCTCCTCGCCCCGACCGCCCACCACCGTCGGGACGCTACCGACACGCGGCCGCTCGGAGGAAACAGCCTGGCCCGTGCGGGCGTTGACTGGGACAGTGGTGCCAGCACCACAGCTCGCGTTCGCGCCAGGGCGGCGCGACGCCGGACCAGGAGGCCCATGACCCCGCTGAGCACGTCCCAGGCCGCTGTCGAGACCGAGCAGGACGCCACCGCGACCCCCGCCACCTCGCCAGCCGCCACCCCCGCCCCCCTCGGTCGCGACGGTGCGCCGAGCGCGGACGGGGACCAGTCCGCCCTCGCCGACCGCCAGGCCCTGCGCCGCGTCGGCGGCCTCTCGGGCGGGCTGTCCACCGAGCTGGCCGACGTCACCGAGGTCGAGTACCGCCAGCTGCGCCTCGAGCGGGTCGTCCTCGCCGGGGTCTGGTCGGGCGCCGACGGCACGGTCGCCGACGCGGAGAACTCGCTGCGCGAGCTCGCCGCCCTCGCCGAGACCGCCGGCTCCCAGGTGCTCGACGGCGTCCTGCAGCGCCGTCTGAACCCCGACCCCAGCACGTGGCTCGGCTCCGGCAAGGCCGACGAGCTGCGCGGCGTCGTCGCCGCCACGGGCGCCGACACCGTGATCGCCGACGGCGAGCTCTCGCCCAGCCAGCGCCGCGGCCTCGAGGACATCGTCAAGGTCAAGGTCATCGACCGCACCGCGCTGATCCTCGACATCTTCGCCCAGCACGCCCAGTCCAAGGAGGGCAAGGCGCAGGTCGAGCTGGCGCAGCTGGAGTACCTGCTGCCGCGCCTGCGCGGCTGGGGCGAGTCGATGTCGCGCCAGGCCGGTGGCCGGGTGGCCGGCGGTGAGGGCATCGGCTCCCGCGGCCCCGGCGAGACCAAGATCGAGCTCGACCGGCGCCGGATCCGCACCCGGATGGCGCGGCTGCGCCGCCAGATCAAGGAGATGCGGCCCGCGCGGGAGACCCGGCGCTCGGGCCGGCGCCGCGGCGGCGTCCCGCAGGTCGCGATCGTCGGCTACACCAACGCCGGCAAGTCCAGCCTGCTCAACCGGCTGACCGGCGCCGGGGTGCTCGTCGAGGACGCGCTGTTCGCCACCCTCGACCCCACGGTCCGCCGCGCGGAGACCCCCGACGGGCGCGCGTTCACCCTGGCCGACACCGTCGGCTTCGTGCGCTCGCTGCCCACCCAGCTGGTCGAGGCGTTCCGCTCCACCCTCGAGGAGGTGGCCGAGGCCGACGTGCTGCTGCACGTGGTCGACGCCAGCCACCCCGACCCGGAGATGCAGATCGCCGCGGTGCGCACCGTGCTCGGCGAGATCGGGCTCTCCGGCCGCGGCGAGCACCACGACGTCGTCGAGCTGGTCGTGCTCAACAAGTGCGACCAGGCCGACCCGGACGTCGTCGCCCGCCTGCAGCGCCGCGAGCCCGGCGCCGCGGTGGTCTCGGCCCGCAGCGGGCACGGCATGGAGGCGCTGCGCGAGCGCCTCGCCGAGGTGCTGCCCCGCCCCGAGCTGCTCGTCGACGTCGTCGTGCCCTACCAGCGCGGCGACCTGGTCTCGCGGGCGCACACCACCGGCAGCGTGCTGGTCGAGGAGCACACCGGCAGCGGCACCCGGCTGCGCGCCCGCGTGGCCCCGGAGCTGGCCGCCGACCTCGAGGCCGCTGCGGGCCCGGGTGTGGCGGCCGGGCTCGCCGGGTAGCGTCGCGGCCATGACGCAGCCGCAGACCGTCCTCGAAGCCGTCGCCACCGCCGTGCCCGGCACCGTGCGCACCGAGGACGGGGTGCTCGAGGCCGGCACCCAGCTGGCCGGCGAGTCCAAGGAGGGCGTGACCACGCCCGAGCACCTGATGGCCGCCGCGATCTCGTCCTGCCTGCACCAGGCGATCGGGATCGCGGCGAGCAGCCAGGAGGTCGACGCCTCCTCGGCGTCCGTGCAGGGCCGGGTCACCCTCAAGAGCGAGGAGGAGGCCGGGTACACCGCGGCCTTCGCCCTGGTGGTCTCCGGGCTCCCCGGCGACGCCGCCGAGCGCGTGCTCGCGCAGGCGCAGCAGCTGTGCCCCTTCACCAAGGCGCTCGGCCCGGCGGGCATCACCGTCGAGCTCGGGTGACGCCCCCGCCGGGACCCCCGGGCGGCGTCTGGGACGTCGCCGTCGTCGGCGCCGGCCCCGCGGGCGCGGCCACCGCCCTCGGCGTGCTCGCCGAGGACCCGGGCGCCGCCGTCGTGCTGCTGGACCGCGCCGACTTCCCGCGCGACAAGGTGTGCGGCGACGGCGTCGCGCACCACGTCCTCGACCTCCTCGACGAGGTCGGCGCCCCGGGCCTGCTCGACGACTGGCCGCTGGCCGGGGCGCTGGGGCTGCACCTCGCCGGAGGCCCCTCGGCCCAGGGGCTGGCCGAGCGGCCCGGCTACGTGGTGCCGCGCGCCGTGCTCGACGCCCGCATCGTCGAGGCCGCGCAGCACCGCGGCGCCGTGCTGCGCCGCACCAGGGTGCGCTCGCTCAGCCAGGACGGCACGGGCGTGCTCCTCGACGACGGCACCCGTGCGCGCGTGGTGGTCGGCGCCGACGGCGCCCACTCCGCGGTGCGCCGCGCGCTGGGCAGCGCCGTCCCGCCCCAGCGGACCGGGACGACGGCGATCGCCCTGCGCGCGTACGCGCCGGTGCTGCCCGAGCACGCCCACTCCCAGGTGCTCGTCTTCCCCTCCACCGGGACCCGCCCGTCGTACGCGTGGAGCTTCGCCATCGGCGACGGGCGGGCGAACATCGGCTACGGCGAGGGCCTGCCCGTCGGCACGGCCGCGGGCCGCGCCGCGGGGTCGCTGCCCACCCGCGCGCACATGATGGCCCGGCTCGAGGAGCTGATCCCGGGGGCCACCGCCGGGGCCACCGACGTGGCCGGCCACCCCCTGCCCCTGTCGACCGGGCGCAGCGGCGTCTGGGCCCGCGGGCGGGTGCTGCTCGCCGGGGACGCCGCCTCCCTGATCAACCCGACCACCGGCGAGGGCATCTACTACGCGGTGCTCTCCGGGGTGCTGGCCGGCCGGGAGGCCGTCCGCTCGCTGCTGCGCGACGGGGGGGCGAGCGCCGGCGCCCGGTACGAGCGGGCGGTGCGCCGGCACCTGGCGGTGCACCTGCTCAGCACCGACGTTGCCGAGCGGCTGGTGCGCTCGACGAG
>CADCUY010000513.1 GCA_902806005.1 uncultured Quadrisphaera sp.
GCCGCGCAGGGCGCTGCCGGGGAGCGGCTGCCCCCGTGCGGGTCCGGCGGCGCGGGCCTGCTGGCGACGGGCGAGCTCGTCGGAGATGGCCGCGAGCGCCCGGGCCAGGCGGTGCAGCAGGCCGGCCCACAGCAGGAGCCGGGTGCGGCGGGTGGCGGTGAGGCGGCGGTGCAGGAGCTCGGCGACCGCGCCCGGTCGGGCGGTGCGCCTGGCAGCGGTGGTGCTCACGGGGGTCCTCCACGGTCGTGCGGCGCTCGCTGCGCCTGATGGGAGGACTATGGGGCTCGTGTGACTGCTGTGAACAGTGTGACGCGGCGCGTCGTCGAAGGTCCGAACTCCGCGCTCCCCCGAGTGCCGGACGCCCGGCTCAGGACCGCTGGTCGTAGGCGGTGATGGCGGCGACCTTCTCCGCCGAGGCCGAGGCGGGGTCGAAGGCGTACCCCACCCACTCCCTGGCCAGCCGCCGCGCCAGCTCGAGCCCGATCACCCGCTCGCCGAAGCAGAGCACCTGGGCGTCGTTGGAGAGCACCGAGCGCTCCACCGAGTAGCTGTCGTGGGCGGTGACGGCACGGACGCCGGCGACCTTGTTGGCGCTGATCGCCACCCCGAGGCCGGTGCCGCAGACCAGCAGCGCGCGGTCGGCCCGCCCGTCGACGATGCGCCGGGCCGCCTCCACCGCCACGTGCGGGTAGGCGGTGTCCTCGTCGTCGGTGACCCCGACGTCGACCACCTCGGCCACCCGGTCGTCGGCCTCCAGGTCGGCCTTGAGCACGTCCTTGTAGCGCAGGCCCGCGTCGTCGCTGCCGACGACGATCCTCAGGCCCCGGCCGCCGGTGCTGCTGCCGGTGCTGCTGTCGGCACGGGGCCGGTCGCGCAGCCCCGCCCCGGTCCTGGCCTCCACTGCTGCTGCCTCGGACACGGTCTCCTCCTGGTGGTGGGTGGTGGGGGTGGGTGGTGCGCTCACCGGTCGGCGAGCACCCGGGCCACGGCGGTGGCGCACAGGCCCAGGGACGTCGCTCCGGCGTCGGGGGTGCCCAGGCTGCGCTCGGCCAGCGGGCGGGCGCGGCCGACCTTCGGGCGCAGGTCCCTCGTCGCCTCGCCCCGCTCGACGGCCACCTCGGCCGCGGCGGCCCAGGCCTCCGCCAGCGGCTGGCCCGCCCCGACCCCGGCGGTCAGCGCCTGCGCGAAGGGCCCGAGCGCGTCGAGCATCGTCTTGTCGCCCGGGCTCGCCCCGCCCAGGCGCACCAGGGCGTCGTAGCCGGCGCACCCGCCGGCGGCGACCTGCACGGCCGAGGGAGCGCGCCCGGCCGGCAGCTCCGCGGCGAGCGCCGTCAGGAGAGCGCCCCACAGCACGCCCGACGTGCCCCCGGCGCGCGCCGCCCACGCGTCGCCCGCGGCCAGGACCACCCCCGCCGGGCCCGACCCGACCTCCGCCGCGGACCGGGCGGCCTCGAGGGCCGCGGTGCTGCCCTTGACCATGCCCCGGCCGTGGTCGCCGTCCCCGGCGACGGCGTCGATCCGGCCCAGCTCCTCCTCGGCCCCGCCCATGCTGGCGACGACCGCCTCGAAGGCGCGCACGACGTCGGCGGCAGCGGCCCGCGCCGCGTCGTCCTCGGCCGGCACCGGGTCGGCGGAGGACGACGCCGGAGGCGCCGCGGCCGTCGCGGCGTCCTGCGCCGAGTACGCCGCGCCCTCGTGGGCGACCGGGGCGCCCTTGCGGTAGGCGGGGGTGTCGGCGCCGGCCCGCCACCACCGCTCGAGGTCGTCGTCGAGCCAGGTCACCGTCAGGGAGCACCCGGCCATGTCGAGGCTGGTCACCAGCTCGCCGACCTCCGGCTCGACGACCTCCAGGCCGGCGTCGCGCAGCAGCGCCGCGACGGTCCCCCAGACCACGAACAGCTCCTCGTACTTGGTGCGCCCCAGCCCGTTGAGGATCACGGCCACCCGCGAGCCGGCTCCCTGCGGCGCCTCCCTGAGCACCCCCGCGACGAGGGTCCGGGCCAGCCCCGCGGCGTCCGGCATCGGCTCCTCGGAGACCCCGGGCTCGCCGTGGATGCCGAGCCCGAGGCCCATCGTGCCCTCGGGCACCGTGAACAGCGGGGCCCGGGCACCGGGCAGGGTGCAGCCGTCGAAGGCCACGCCCAGGCTGCGGGTCGCGTCGTTGGCCCGGCGCGCCGCGGCCTCCACGCCGTCGAGGTCGGCGCCCTCCTCGGCCGCGGCCGAGGCGGCCTTGAACACCGGGAAGTCGCCGGCGATCCCGCGACGCCGCGCCACCTCGTCGGGGCCGGCGCTGGCCACGTCGTCGGTGACGGCCACGTACCGCGCGGCGACGCCCTCGACGGCGAGGCGCTGCACGGCCAGGCCGAAGTTCAGCACGTCGCCGGCGTAGTTGCCGGTGATCAGCACCACGCCGGCGCCGGCGTCCGCGGCACGGCTGACCGACGCGGCCTCCGCGGCCGACGGCGAGGTGAAGACGTTCCCGACCACCGCACCGTCGGCGAAGCCCGCGCCCACGGTGCCGCAGAACGCCGGGTAGTGGCCGGAGCCGCCGCCGACGACCACGGCGACCTTGCCGGGCCGGGTCCGCGTGGCGCGGACGACGCCACCGGGGACGGCGGTCACGTAGCGGGCGTTCGCGTCGACGAAGCCGGCGAGCATGTCCTGGGCGAAGGTGGCGGGGTCGTTGAACAGGCGCGTCATCGCACGTCTCCTACGGGTGGGCCGGGCCGGAGCGGTCGCGGGCGGGGCGGTCGGGGGTCCCGCGGGCGCGGGGAGGGCCGGGCGGCCCGGCGCCCGGGCGGGCTCACGGCGGCTCCGCGAGCAGCACCTGCGCCACGCTGAGGTCGGTGACCAGCGTGTGGGCCAGCCCGCTGCGCAGCACGCTGCGGACGGCCCCGGTCTTGCGCGGCCCGCCGCCGACCACCACGACGTGGGGCACGGCGCGCACCTGCTCCAGGGACATCGCGAGCACGCGCTCGTCGAGGTCCTCCACCGGCTGCCCGGCCCGGTCGACCAGCCGGCCGCCGACGTCCGCGCTGACCCCCCGGCGCACCAGGCGCTCGCGGTCGGCCGGCGGCAGGTCGTCGTGCAGCCGGGAGTCGGGGGGCGACCAGCTGCCGACGGCGAGCAGGGCCACCGTGACCCGGGGGAAGCAGGAGAAGGTGCGCACCACGCTGGGGTCGCGGCGCAGCGCCGAGGCGGCCGTGGCGGAGCCGAGGACGAGCGGGGCGTAGAAGGCGTGCGACGCCCCGCCGGAGACCGCGCTCGCGCGGCGCACGACGTCGACGGAGTTCTCGTTCAGGCTGCCGCTCATGCCGCTCAGCTGCACGACCTCGCACCGGGGCAGCTCCCGCAGGTGGCGGGCGACCGCGTCGACGGTGCGCCCCGAGGAGACCCCGAGGACGTCGCGCGCCGTGAGCACCTCGGTCATCAGCAGGGCGGCAGCCCGGCCGAGGGCGTCGCGCACCCCCTCCGGCCGCTGGTCGGGCGGGGAGACGACGATCGCCTGGCGCAGGCCGTACCGGTCGCGCAGGCGCAGGGAGGCGACGGCGTCGACCGAGGCCGGCACGGCGATGGAGATGGTGACGACGCCGATCCGCAGGGCGGTCTCGAGGATCCGGGCCACCTTGAACCTCGAGAGGCCGAGGTCGTCGGCGATCCGCAGCCGGGTCTCGCCGTCGACGTAGTACCGGCGGGCGATCGCCGCCATCTGCATGAGCTCGTCGAGCGGGAGGGCGGCCTCGCCCCCGTCGACCTGGCTCATCCGGGCAGGCTAGCCCCACGGTGCTCAGATGTGCAGGGGGGCGTGGACGCCTTGCACAGGTGTCGACGGCGTCCTACGGTGCCGTGGTGGTCGCTGGGGTGCCGGGCCGGTCGTGCTGATCGTCGGGGTCGACTGCTCCACCACGGCCGCCAAGGCGGTGGTGGTGGACGGGGCCGGCCGGGTGGTGGGCGCCGGGAGCAGCCCCCTGCACACGACCACACCCCGGCCCGGCTGGCACGAGCAGGACCCTGAGACGTGGTGGACCGCCACCAGCCTGGCCATCGCGTCCGCGGTGGAGCGCACCGGGCGGGCCGCCGAGGTGACCGCCGTCTGCATCGCCCACCAGCGCGAGTCCTTCGTCTGCCTCGACGAGCGCGGCCGCCCCCTGCGCGCGGCGCTGCTGTGGCTCGACGGCCGCGCGACCCGGGAGATCGCCGAGCTCGGCACGCCCGAGGTCGAGGCCCTCAGCGGCAAGCCCGCCGACATCACGCCGGCGCTGTACAAGCTGGCGTGGCTCGCCCGGCACGAGCCGGGCACCCTCGAGGGCGCGCACCGGGTGGCCGACGTGCACGGGTTCCTCGTGCACCGGCTGACCGGCCGGTGGGTGACCTCGACCAGCTCGGCCGACCCGCTGGCCCTGCTCGACGTCGCAGCCCGCGACTACGCCGAGCCCCTCCTGCGCCTCGCCGGCGTGCGCCGCGACCAGCTGCTCGACCTCGAGCCGGCCGGGAGCGCGCTCGGCCCCCTGCGGCCCGAGGCCGCGGCGGCGTGCGGGCTGCCGCCCACCGCGGTGGTGGTCGCGGGCCTCGGCGACGGTCAGGCCGCGGGCGTGGGGGCGGGCGTCCTCGACGCCGCCCACGGCTACCTCAACCTCGGCACCGCCGTGCTGCTCGGCACCGAGCAGCACGGCTACCGGCCCTCCCGCGACTACCGCTCCCTGGTCTCGGTGGTCGAGGGCAACACCACCCTGGAGACCTTCCTCTCCTCGGGCACCTACCTGCCGACGTGGTTCCGCCGCACCTTCGGGCCCTCCGACCTGTGCGGCGAGCCCGACCCTGCGCTGGAGGCGGCCGCGGCGGCCCTGCCCCCCGGGAGCGACCGGCTGGTCACGCTGCCGTTCTGGAACGCCGCCCAGACCCCGCACTGGGACCCCCGGGCCAGCGGCGCGATGGTCGGCTGGCGCAGCCAGCACGGCCCGGCCCACATGTACCGCTCGCTGCTCGAGGGCGTCGCGTTCGAGCTGCACGGGCAGCTGGCCGGGCTCGAGCGCGGCACCGGCCAGCACCTGCGGGTGCTGCGGGCGATGGGCGGCGGGACGCGCAGCACCCTGTGGCGGCAGATCATGGCCGACGTCCTCGAGCGGCCGCTGGAGCTGTGCACGGCGCCGGAGATCAGCGCCCTGGGTGCCGCGGTCGTCGCGGCCGCGGCGCTGGGCGTGCACCCCTCGCTGCCCGCAGCGGCCGAGGCGATGACGGCGACGGGGGCGGTCGTCGACCCCGACCCCCGGGCCTCGGCCCGCTACGCGGAGCTGCGCGAGGTGCACCACGCGCTGTACCCCGTGCTCGCGCCGCTGCTGCACCGCCTCGCCGCGTCCGGCGGCGCCGACCCCGTGCACGCCGACCCCGTCACCAGAGACCCCGGGAGCGCACCGTCGTGAGAGCCGCCATCTTCCACGGGCCGGGCGTCCTCGGCATCGAGGACGTCCCGGAGGGCGTCGCCGGCCCCGGCGAGGTCGCGGTGGAGGTCCGCGCCGCAGCCACCTGCGGCACCGACCTGAAGTCGTACCGGCGCGGCCACCCCAAGCTCTTCCCCCAGCTGCCAGCCCGGTTCGGCCACGAGTTCGCCGGGGTGGTCACCGCGGTCGGCGACGGCGTCACCCGGTTCCGGCCCGGGATGCGCGTGGTCGCCGCGAACACCGCGCCCTGCGGGCGCTGCTGGGCGTGCACCCTGGGCCGGCAGAGCCTGTGCGAGAACCTGGAGTTCCTCAACGGGGCGTTCGCCGAGCAGGTGGTCATCCCCCGCGCCATCGTCGAGACCAACACCTACGAGCTGCCCGACTCCCTCTCCTTCGACGCGGCGGCCCCGCTGGAGCCCCTGGCCACCGTCGTCCACGGCATCGACGAGTCCGGCATCCGGCTGGGAGACACCGTGGTGGTCCACGGCGCCGGGCCGATCGGCCTGACCTTCGTGCGGCTGGCGGTGCTGCGCGGCGCCAGCGTGGTCTCGGTCGACCAGAGCGCGTGGCGCCTGGAGCAGGCCGTCGCCGCCGGCGCGTCGGCCACGGTCGACGTCGCCGACCTCCCCGACGCCGACTCCCGGGTGCGCGCGATCCTCGCCGCCACCCCCGGGGGCCGTGGCGCGGACGTCGGCATCGAGGCCGTGGGGCTGCCCGCGGTGTGGGAGCAGGCCGTGCGCACCCTGCGCCCCGGGGCCACCGCCGTCCTGTTCGGCGGCACCCCCGCCGGCGCGATGTTCTCGATCGACTCCTCGGCGATGCACTACCAGGAGCTGAGCGTGAAGGGCGTCTTCCACCACACCCCCCGGCACGTGCAGGCCGCCGTGGCGCTGCTGGCCAGCGGCAGCTTCGACGGCGAGTCGCTGATCACGGAGGCGCGAGGGCTCGACCAGCTGGTCCCCAGCCTCGAGGACATGGCCGCCGGCCGCGGCAGCAAGTACGTGCTCCGGCCCTGACGCCCGCCCGGGACCGACGAGCCTCAGCGGATCGTGTAGCCCCCGTCGACCACCAGGTCGGCGCCGTTGACCATGTCGGCCCCGCCCGAGGCGAGGAACAGCACCGCGGCGGCCACCTCCCGGGGCAGCGCGAAGCGCCCGGTGGGGATCTCGGCCCTCGCGCGCTCGCCCTTCTCCCCCGCCCACGCCGTGCGGCCGAGGTCGGTGAGCACCACCGTCGGCGAGACCGAGTTCGCGGTCACCCCGCGCCCGGCCCACTCCGCGGCGAGCACCCTGGTCAGCCCGACCACGCCCGCCTTGGAGGCGCAGTACGCGGCGTGCTCGAGCAGCGCCACGCTGGCCGCCTGCGACGCCATGTTGATCACCTTGCCGCGCCCGGCGGCGAGCATGTGCCGGCCCACCGCCTGGCTCATCAGGAAGGTGCCGGTCAGGTTGATCGCCAGCGTCCGCTCCCAGGCGCGCAGGCTGAGCTCCTCCGCCGGGGCGAGGTCGACGATGCCCGCGCAGTTGACCAGCACGTGCGGCGGCCCGGCCGCGGCCACCGCGGCGGCCACGGCCGCGTCGACCGACGCGGGGTCGGCGACGTCGCACGCGATGGCGAGCGCACCGCCGCCGAGGGCCGCCGCGCGCTGCTGCGCCGCGGCCTCCTGCAGGTCGAGCACGACCACCCGGGCGCCGCGGTCCGTGAAGACCTCCGCGATGGCGCTGCCGATGCCCGAGGCGCCGCCGGTGACCAGCGCCGTCCTCCCGTCGAGGCGGAAGGAGAGGTCGACGTCCGCGTCCTCCGGCGCTGCCCCGTGCGGGCTCACGGCGCTTCCTGGCCCGGGATGCCCTCGTAGGCGATGTCGCCGGTCTCCAGGTTGGTCGCCGTCAGCTCCGGCAGGGCCTCGAGGAACGCCTCGCGCTCGGTCACCACGTGCTCGATGGCGACGTCCACGTTCTCCTGGGTGATCATCGGCATGTCGTAGACCGGCTCGGTGTCCACGTCCTCGCCCCGGGCGAGGGCCGCGGCGACGGCCAGGCCGGCGGAGAGCTCCACGGTGCCGTTCTGCAGCATCGTGCCGATGAACTCGCCGCTCTTGACGGCGTTCAGGCCGTCCTCGATGCCGTCGATGCCGACGATCGGCACCGTCTTCCCGGCCTCCTTGAACGCCTGCAGGGCGCCGAGGCCCATGTCGTCGTTCTGCGCGACGACGCCCTTGATGTCGTCGCCGAAGGCGGAGATCCAGTTCTTCGTCTTGTTGACCGCCTCGTCCCGCTTCCAGTTGGCGGTGTCCTGGGCGAGCACGGTGATGCCCGGGTTCTCGGCGAGCACCGAGTCGATGCCCTCCTGCCGGTCGAGCTGGCCGGACTGCCCGAGCGGGCCCTGGAGCACCACGATGCCGCCCTGGCCGCCGAGCTCGTCGACCATCATCTGCATCTCCGCGGCGCCGGCCGCCACGTCGTCGGGCTGCACGTTGCCGGCGATGTCCTCGCTGTCCAGGGCGGCGTTGACCGGCACCAGGGGGATGCCGGCCTCCTTCGCGGCGGCCACCTGCGGCGCGAGGGAGTCGGCCTGCACGGGCACGACGATGATCGCGTCGACGCCGGCGCTGATGTACTGGTCGACCTGGTTCGCCTGGGTGGCGACGTCCAGGCTGGCCGAGTTCCACAGCAGCTCGATGCCCTCGGCCTCGGCGTAGGCCTCCATGCCCTCCTGGCCGGCGGTGATGAAGGAGGACTGGTCGTAGACGCTGACGCCGACGCGCAGGGGGGCCTCGCCGCCCTCCTCGGCGGCGCCAGCGGTGGGGTCGCCGGCGCCGCAGGCGACCAGGGGCAGGACGAGGACGGCGGCGCCGACGCTGCCGATCAGGCGGGTGGTGCGCGACATGAGATCTCCTTCGACGGTGTCGCTGGTGGTGCTGGCTCGGGGTGGTGGTGCTGGTCAGACCCGGCGTTTCACCGCCCACACGTCGACCGCCACTGCGGCGACGATGAGGACCCCCTTGATGACGCTCTGCCAGTAGGAGGGCACCAGGAGGATGTCGAGGCCGTTGTTGAGGGTCTGGATCAGCAGCAGGCCGAGCGCCGTGCCCCACACGGTGCCGCGCCCGCCCATCAGGCTGGCGCCGCCGATGACGACGGCGGCGATGGCGTCGAGCTCGAAGCCCTGCCCGAGGTTCGGCGGTCCGGAGATCACCCGCGAGGCGAGCATGACCCCCGACAGACCCGCCAGCAGCCCGCTGATCGCGTAGACGCTGAACAGCACGCGCCGCACGTTGACGCCGGCGATCTCGGCAGCGGTCCGGTTGCCGCCGACGGCGTAGACCCGCAGGCCGTAGGAGGTGCTGCGCATGACGATCCCGACGACCACGATGCCGACGATCATCAGGAGCACCGGCACGGTCAGCCCGAGCACCTCGGTGTTGGCGATGGTGCCGAACTCGGCGGGCAGGCCGTTGATCGGCGAGCCGCCGCCGATGACGTACGCCACCCCTGAACCGGCGGTGAGCATGCCGAGGGTGGCGATGAACGGTGGTACGTCGAGGCGCGAGACGAGGAAGCCGCTGACCGAGCCGGCGAGCAGGCCGACGGCCAGTGCGGAGAGCACCGTGATCCACACCTGGCCCGGCACGGCCTTGGCCACGGACGCCGACGTCATCGCCGCGACCGCGATGATGCTGCCCACCGACAGGTCGATGCCGCCGGTGAGGATCACCAGGGTCTGGCCCAGCGCGATCAGGGCGAAGGGCGCGGCGGCCACGAGGATGGTGGTGAGGTTGTCGACGGTCGAGAAGCGCAGGCTGCGGTAGCTGAAGAAGGCGATCACCAGCAGCATCACGATGAGCATCGCCCGCCGGATCAGCAGGGCCCTGACCCACTCGGCGCTGAACCGCCGCGGCCGGTCCGCCGCGGGTGTGGCCGCCGCCGCTCCGGGCGCCTGCTGGGTCGCGGTCATCGGGTGCTCTCCTCGGGCTGTGCGGGTGCCAGCCCGGAGGCCAGCCGGAAGATCGTGTCCTGGACGTCGGGGGCGTCCAGCGCGTCGCGGTCGAGCTCGGCGACCACCTGGCGGCCGGCCATCACCAGTGCGCGGTGCGAGAGGCCGAGCACCTCGGTCATGTCGGAGGAGGCCATCAGCACGGCCATGCCGCTGCCCGCGAGCTGGGCGATGATCGCGTAGATCTCCGAGCGGGCGCCGACGTCGACCCCTCGGGTGGGCTCGTCGAGGAGCAGCACGTCGACCTTCCCGGTCAGCCAGCGGGCCAGCACGACCTTCTGCTGGTTGCCCCCCGAGAGGGTGCCGACCTGCTGGCCGAGGCCGCGGCTGCGCAGGCTGACCGAGGAGGTCGCCTCGCCGACCGCGGTGGTCCGGGCGCGCTGGCGCAGCCAACCGGCGAGGCTGAACGCCCCCAGGCGGGGCAGCGAGCCGTTGTCGAGCACGCTCATGCTGAGCACGGCGCCCGAGGCCTTGCGGTCCTCGGGCACCAGGGCCACGCCCGCGAGGATCGCCGCGGCCGGCTGCCCGCGGCGCACCGGGCGCCCGCCCACCTCGACCGTGCCGGAGGAGGGCCGGGCGCCGAAGACCCCTTCGAGCAGCTCGGTGCGCCCCGCGCCGACCAGGCCGGCGAGGCCGAGCACCTCGCCGCGACGCACCGCGAAGGAGACCGGCGCGGCAGCGCCCTCGACGAGCAGGCCCTCGACCCGCAGGGCCACCTCGCGCTCGCGCGGCACGGTGCGCACCGGCGGGAAGAGGTCGGTCAGCTCACGGCCGATCATCGCCGTGACGATCGCGTCGTCGCTGGTGCGCTCCATCGGCGCGTCGAGCACCAGGCCGCCGTCGCGCAGCACCACCACGCGGTCGGCCAGGGCGCGGATCTCCGCCATCTTGTGCGTGGTGAAGACCATCGCGACCCCGGTGTCGCGCAGCTGGCGCACCACGCCGTAGAGGTCCTCGACCTCCCGCTCCGAGATCGCGGAGCTCGGCTCGTCGAGCAGCAGCACCTGCGCCCCGCGCGAGGAGTTCTTGACGATCTCGACGATCTGCTGCACCCCCACGGGCAGGGTGCCCATCACCGCGGTCGGCGCGATGTCCACGCCGAACACCGACAGCATCTCGGCGGCCCGCCGGGCCATCCCGCCGCGGTCGAGCAGGCCGAAGCGGGTGCGCAGCTCGCGGCCGACGAAGAGGTTCTCGTAGACCGTCAGGTGCGGGATCGCCGCCAGCTCCTGCGGCACGATGGCGACGCCGTGGTGGTGGGCGGCGCGGATGTCGCCGGGCGGGAGCTCCTCGCCGCCGACGCGGACCGATCCCGAGTCGGCGCGGTGCTGGCCCGCGGCGATCTTCATCAGCGTCGACTTGCCGGCGCCGTTCTCGCCGGCCAGCGCCGTGACGGTGCCGGGGCGCAGCGACAGCGAGACCCCCCGCAGCACGGGGACGCCGCCGAACGACTTGGTCAGCTCCCGGCACTCCAGCACCGCCTCGGCGGCGCGTTCGGACTGCCGTGGAGCCGTCATCGAACCTCCGCGCCGGTGCGGGAACAGTGGACCGAGGATGACAATGGACGAGTCCGGCGTCAATCCGAGCGCTCAGATGAGCGCCGTGCCCAGGGTCCACCCCAGCGCGGCGGCGGCCAGCCCCGCCGCGGTGCTGACTGCGACGTTCGCCACCGCCAGCCAGCGCTCGCCGTCCTCGGCCAGCCGCACGCTCTCGGCGCCGAAGGTGCTGTAGGTCGTCAGCGCACCGCAGAAGCCGGTGCCCAGCGCCGCGACCAGGGCGGGTGGCGCGCCGCCGCGGCTCGCGGCGCCGAGCAGCGCTCCGAGCACCAGCGACCCCGCGACGTTGACCGCCAGGGTGCCCCAGGGGAACGGGCCGTCGGTGCGGGCGCGGACGGCGCGGTCGACCAGGTAGCGGGCCGGGGCCCCGAGCGCGGCGCCCAGCACCACGAGCAGCGCCGTCACGACGCGCCGCCCCGGTGCAGCGAGCGCCCCAGCCCCAGGCCCGCGCGCACGGCGGCCAGGGCGAGCGCCGCGGTGCCGGCCAGGTAGCCGAGCGCCGTCCCCGGGCGCCCGTCCAGCAGGAGCAGGTGGGCGTCGACGGCGTACGTGGAGAAGGTGGTGTAACCGCCGAGGATGCCGGTGACGAGGAACGGGCGCAGCAGGCGGTGCGCGCTCCGACCCTCGACCACCAGCGCCACGAGCACGCCGACGGCGAGGCAGCCGGTGGTGTTGACGAGCAGCGTCGACCACGGCACCCCGCCCCCGCGCGTGGGCAGCGCCACCTCGAGCCCGTGTCGGGCCAGCGCGCCGAGCGCGCCGCCTGCGGCGACCACCGCCAGCACCGGCCCCTCCCCCGGGCCGGCCCGTCCGTCCGCCGCCACCTG
The DNA here is from genome assembly GCA_902806005.1 of uncultured Quadrisphaera sp. Taxonomy (GTDB): domain Bacteria; phylum Actinomycetota; class Actinomycetes; order Actinomycetales; family Quadrisphaeraceae; genus CADCUY01. The sequence continues at coordinate 11,815 of CADCUY010000513.1, forward strand.
TCCGCCCACGGGGTGTGGCTACCACAGCCGCGCCGGGGCCCGGCCGGGCGTCGTAGCGTGGGCGCCGGCGAGCGGGAGGAGGAGGGCGTGCGGGTCGCGGTGGTCGGCGGGACGGGGTCGGTGGGGCGCCCCTTGGTCGAGGCGCTGCGGCGCGCCGGTCACGCCGCCGTGGTGGTCTCGCGCTCGACGGGAGCCGACGTGGTCACCGGCACCGGGCTGGACGGGGCCCTGGCCGGGGTCGACGCCGTCGTCGACGTCACCGCCACCCGCGCCCGCACCGCCCGGGACGCCGAGCGCTTCTTCGCCACCGCCACCGACCGGCTGGTGGAGGCCGGCCGGCGCGCCGGGGTGCGCCACCACGTGGTGCTGTCGGTGGTCGGCCTCGACCGCGCCGAGGGCGGGCCGGAGTGGGCGGGCAAGCGCGCGCAGGAGGAGCGGGCGCTGACCGGCCCGGTGCCGGCGACCGTGCTGCGCTGCACGCAGTTCCACGACGTCGCCGCCGAGGTCGTCGCGCTCACCCGGGAGGGCGAGGTGGCACGGGTGCCGCCGCTGCTGGTGCAGCCGGTGGCGGTGACCGACGTGGCGCTGGCCCTGGTCGAGACCGCGGTCGGGCCGGCGCGCGGGCGGGTGCCCGACCTGGCGGGCCCGCAGACGGAGGACCTGGTCGACATGGCGCGGCGCACCCTGGCCGCCCGCGGCCAGCACCTGCGGCTGGTGCCGACCTGGCGCGGGGTGCCCTACGGGGTGGAGATGGCCGGCGAGGTGCTGCTGCCGGGGCGCGGGGCGCGCCTGATGCCGACGTCGTTCGACGACTGGCTGCTCGACGACTGGCGCGCGGCCTGACGGCCTCAGCTCAGGAGCTGCGGGCGAGCACCTCGTCGGCGGTGCCCAGGCCGGCGGCCGCCAGCGCCGCGGCGAGGTCGTCGTGGCGGGCGTACCGGGCCACCCGGGCACCGGCGACGGCGAACTGCGAGGCCACGACCGCCCGGCCCTGCTCGGAGCCCGTGGCGACGTCGACCCAGCGGGCGTCCTGCTCGACCACCACGGTGCCGTCGCCCCCGCAGAACCAGCGCAGGGGTCGGGCGGAGAAGCCGGCGCGGGCCACCCACTGGCTGAGCACCGCGGCGCCGCGCACGCTGCCGCGGGGTCCGACGACCTCGACGTCCTCGGCGGACAGCAGCTCCAGGCGGGGCCCGTCGCGGCGGTCCGCCGCCGCCATCCACTCCGCCACCACGGCCAGCGCTCCGGTGCCCGCGCCAGGACGGTGGAGGGCACGGGGGCGCCCGGTCGAGCGTGGTTCCACGTGGTGCGCGGCGCGGTCAGGCCGGGCGGTCGGCGAGGACCTGCGCGAGCGCGTGCCAGGACTGGCGGACGATGCCGGGGTTGGTCTCGCGGTAGTGGGCCAGCGCGGTGACCGTCTGGTAGACCACCCAGCCGCGGCCGCGCGCCCACGCCGCGTCGTCGGCCCCCAGGGCCTCGCGGAAGCACGCCCGGCTGCGGCCGGTGAACAGGTGCCAGGCCGGCTGGAGGTCG
>CADCUY010000514.1 GCA_902806005.1 uncultured Quadrisphaera sp.
CCATCGCCTGGCGCGTGAAGCCGACCTGCGCGGGGTCGGTGACGGCGACGATCTGGACGACGCCGGCCTCGAGCAGGCGGGCCACGCGCTGGCGCACCGCCGCCTCGGAGAGGCCGACCGCGCGCCCGATGGTGGCGTAGGCGCGGCGCCCGTCGTCCTGCAGCTGCTCGATGATCGCCTTGGAGGTGTCGTCGAGGGCCGGCGCCGGCGCTGAGCGCCACCCCGAGCGCGAGGTAGAAGGCCGCCACGGTGCCGAGGTACAGCAGCACGCGGCCCCACCGCACCCGGCCCGGCGCCAGCAGGAGCCACACCGGGATGAGCAGGGTGCCGAAGCTGGTCGAGTCGACCAGGGCGAGGGCGACGAGGGCGGCGGCGGTCGCGAGGCTCACGGCACCAGGCTGGCGCACACCTCAGCGCAGGTCGGCGCTCGCCATGACCTTGTCGACGACGAGGCGCAGGACGACGCGCGCAGGATCGTGGCCCGGGGTGCGCTGGTAGCGCAGCGCGTAGCGGCGCAGCGCCTCGGCCACCTCGTCCGGGTCGGCGCTGATCGTGGCGGCGCCCTCGAGGGTGATCCAGGACCGGCCCTCCACCGAGCACAGCACCGCGCGCGCGGTGCCGCCCGGGGCGCCAGAGACGTTGCGCGCCTTGCGGCTGGTCACCCGCATCGTGACCCGCGCCAGCCCCACGCCCTCGGAGAGGGCGTCGGTGTCGTCAGCCGCCCAGGTGAACCCGACGGGCACCACGTGCGGGGTGCCGTCGGGGCGCAGCGTCGTCAGGGTCGCCAGCCGCCGCTCGGTGACGAAGGCGGTGGCGACCTCGGTGAGCGCTACAGCAGCTCCTGGGCCCGGGTGAGCACCGAGCGCAGCACCTGCTCGATCTCGTCGAACTCCGCCTGCCCGCAGACCAGCGGCGGCGCCAGCTGCACCACCGGGTCGCCGCGGTCGTCGGCGCGGCAGTACAGGCCCGCCTCGAACAGCGCGGGGGAGAGGAACCCGCGCAGCAGCCGCTCGGCCTCCGCGTCGGTGAAGGTCTCGCGGGTGGCCCGGTCCTTGACCAGCTCGATGCCGTAGAAGTACCCCTCGCCGCGCACGTCGCCGACGATGGGCAGGTCCAGCAGCTTCTCCAGCGTCCGGCGGAACGCCGGCGCGTGCTCCTTGACGCGGGCGTTGAGGCCCTCGCGCTCGAAGAGGTCGAGGTTGGCCATGGCCACGGCCGCGGAGACGGGGTGCCCGCCGAAGGTGTAGCCGTGCGCGAACGTGGTGTCGCCGTGGCGGAACGGCTCGAACAGCCGGTCGCTGGCGATGCACGCGCCGATGGGGGAGTAGCCCGACGTCATCCCCTTCGCGCACGTGATCATGTCGGGCACGTAGCCGAGGTCGTCGCAGGCGAACATCGAGCCGATCCGCCCGAACGCGCAGATCACCTCGTCGGAGACCAGCAGGACGTCGTGCTCGTCGCAGATCTCGCGCACCCGCTCGAAGTACCCGGGCGGCGGCGGGAAGCAGCCGCCGGAGTTCTGCACCGGCTCGAGGAAGACGGCCGCGACGGTGTCGGCGCCCTCGAAGAGGATGGCCTCCTCGATGCGGTCGGCGGCCCAGCGCCCGAAGGCCTTGGCGTCGTCGCGCAGGTGCTCGGGCGCCCGGTACTGGTTGGTGTTCGGCACCCGGAACGTGCCCGGCACCAGCGGCTCGAACGGCGCCTTGGCGCTGGGGATGCCCGTGATCGACAGGGCGCCCTGCGGGGTGCCGTGGTACGCCACCGCCCGGCTGATCACCTTGGTCTTGCCGGGGCGGCCGGTGAGCTTGAAGTACTGCTTGGCCAGCTTCCACGCCGTCTCGACGGCCTCGCCGCCGCCGGTGGTGAAGAAGACCCTGTCCAGGTCGCCCGGCGCGTGGGCCGCGAGCCGTTCCGCGAGGTCGATCGCGGGCGGGGTGGCGTAGGACCACAGCGGGAAGAAGGCCAGGGTCTCGGCCTGCTTCGCGGCGGCCTCGGCGAGCTCGCGCCGGCCGTGGCCGGCCTGGACGACGAACAGGCCCGAGAGCCCGTCGAGGTAGGTGCGCCCGCGGTCGTCGGTGATCCGCGCCCCCTCCCCGGAGACGATCACCGGCACCGCACCCCGGTGCCCGGACTCGTCGGGCTCGTACACCGAGTGGCGGGTGAAGTGCCCCCACAGGTGGTCGCGCGCGGCGTCCGCCCGGGGCGTCCCCGCCGGGGTGCGCTGGGCCGCGCTCGCGGCCGAGGGCGGTGGGACGGCGACGTCGTTGGTGGTGGCGGTCATCTGGTCCCCCAGTCGTAGCGCTGCTTGAACAGCCGCAGGTAGGTGAAGGTCTCGGTGGAGCGCACGCCCTCGATGGTGCGCACCCGGGTGGAGAGCAGCTCGAGCAGGTGCGCGTCGTCCTCGCAGACCACCTCGACCAGCAGGTCGAACGAGCCGGTGCTGGCCACGACGTAGGCGATCTCGTCGACGGCGGCCAGGGCCTCGGCGACCGGCTCGGTGGGGCCCGAGCACCGCACGCCCACCATCGCCTGGCGGGTGAAGCCGACCTGCGCGGGGTCGGTGACGGCGACGATCTGGACGACGCCGGCCTCGAGCAGGCGGGCCACGCGCTGGCGCACCGCCGCCTCGGAGAGCCCGACCGCGCGCCCGATGGTGGCGTAGGCGCGGCGCCCGTCGTCCTGCAGCTGCTCGATGATCGCCTTGGAGGTGTCGTCGAGGGCCGGCGCCGGTTCCGCCGGGGTGCCCACGCTCAGATCCTCACAGACCGGCGCGCGGCGGCTCGCCGGTGTCCGGCACCAGCACCGGGGTCTCGGCGTCCAGGGTGGCGCCGCGGAAGAACGGGCGCAGCGACGGCGAGGCGTAGCAGGCGAGCATCAGCGGCAGGCCGAGCACGAGCATGCCGACGCCGATGACGAACACCCCGCCGAGCCCGCCGATCACCGTGGAGCCGTAGTCGACGGCGATCATGTCGCGCGCCGAGACGAGGAACGCCGACGCCATCGCCAGGCCGCCGAGCAGCGGCAGCACCCCGCGCAGGAGCAGGTTCCGCGGGCTGGCGGTCAGGGTGCGGCGGAAGTACCAGACGCACGCGAACGCGGTGACGCCGTAGTAGAAGGCCACCGCGAGGCCCAGGCTGGCGATCGAGTCGCCGAGGGTGTCGGCGCTGATCAGCGACAGCACGACGTAGAAGAACACCGACGCCGCGCCCATCACCAGGGTGGCGAAGCCGGGGGTGAGGTAGCGCGGGTGCACCCGGCCGAACCGCGCGGGCAGCGCGCCGTACACGGCCATCGACAGCGCCCCGCGGGCGAAGGGGAGGATCGTCGTCTGCGTCGACGCCGCCGCCGAGACCGCCACGGTGAGCAGCAGGACCGCGGCCATCACCGGCCCCAGCACCGGCTCGCCGAGCACGGAGAGCACGTCGTCGGAGTTGTCGGGGTTGTTCAGCCCGATGCCGCTCTCGCCGAAGCCGGCGAAGGCCTGGACGGCGACCGCGACCAGCAGGTAGGTGGCCACGAGCACCACCGTGGCCAGCACCCCGGCCTTGCCGGGCGTGGAGTCGGCGCCCCGGGTCTCCTCCGCGACGGCGAGGCAGGCGTCCCAGCCCCAGTAGATGAAGACGCAGAGGATCACGGCCTCGGCGATCGCCGAGACGCTCAGGCCCAGCGGGGAGAACCACTGCGGGCTGGGCAGCACGGCCTGCGGGCCGGCGCCGCCGCCGTAGACCAGCCACAGCGCCACCACGCTGAGCAGCCCGAGCACCACCAGCTGCACGATCACCAGCGCGCTCTGCACCCGCTCGGAGAGCACGATGCCCCGGTAGCTGACCAGGGTCATGGCCACGATGACGGCGATGCCGAGCAGCACCTTGACCACCGGGTCCTCGGCCAGGGAGTCGAGGCCGAGGAAGTACAGGCTGTACACGCCGGCGATCTCGGCGACGTTGGCCAGCACGATGATCCCCGAGACCGCGAGGCCCCAGCCCCCGATCCACCCGACCCACGGGCCGAAGGCCTTGGTGGCCCAGGTGAAGGTCGTCCCGCAGTCGGGGACGGCCCGGTTCAGCTCCCGGTAGGCCACGGCCACCAGCAGCATCGGCACGAAGGCGAGCAGGAACATCGCCGGCGCGCGGTCGCCGACGGCGAGGACGACGTAGCCGAGGGTGGCGGCCAGGCTGTACGCGGGGGCGGTCGAGCCGAGGCCGATGACCATGTTGCCCCACAGGCCCAGCGCGCCCGGCTTGAGGCCCTTGCCGGCCGTGGGCGGCGCTGCGCGCGTGGCGCCCGTGCCGGTGGGGTGCTGCACCTGGGCCATGGGCGCTCCTGCGTCGGTGGGAGTGGCGCCCGGACGACCGCCCGGGGCGATCCGGCCGATGATGCACGCCACCCCGGGCCCGCGCAAGGACCCCCGTGGTCATCGGTCGCGCCAGCACGCGGATCCGTGGCCGCGGTGCGGATCGACGACGGAAGCCGCGCCCCGCGGGCGGGTGCACCGCCGCTCTCGCCAGTGGGAGCCCGTCGTGAGTAGGGTGCCGCGCACGCCGACGCACCCTGCTGGAGGACACCGTGGTCACCACCGAGGACGCCCCCGCCGCAGCGCGCCCGGCGCCCCGCCGCCTGCAGCACTTCGTCGACGGCGCCCGGGCCGAGCCCGCGGACGCGGCGACCAGCGACGTCGTCGACCCCGCGACCGGCGAGGTCGTCGCGACCGCGCCGGCCGGGTCGGCCGCCGACGTCGACGCCGCCTACCGCGCGGCGGCGCGGGCGTTCGAGACCTGGCGCGACACCACGCCCGCCGAGCGCCAGCTCGCGCTGCTGCGGATCGCCGACTCCCTCGAGGCGCGGGCGGCGGAGTTCGTCGAGCTCGAGGGCTCCGACACCGGCAAGCCCCACGCCGTCAGCGCCACCGAGGAGCTGCCGCCCTCGGTCGACCAGCTGCGCTTCTTCGCCGGCGCCGCCCGGGTGCTGGAGGGGCGGTCGGCGGGCGAGTACCTGGCCGGGCACACCAGCTGGGTGCGGCGCGAGCCGATCGGCGTGGTCGGGCAGATCACGCCGTGGAACTACCCGCTGATGATGGCGGTCTGGAAGATCGGGCCGGCGCTCGCGGCGGGGAACACCGTGGTGCTCAAGCCGGCGGAGACCACCCCCAGCACCACCCTGGCCCTGGCCGAGCTCGCCGCGGAGCACCTGCCCCCGGGGGTGCTCAACGTGGTCACCGGCGGGCGCGAGACCGGCCGCGCCGTGGTCGACCACCCGACGCCGGGCCTCGTCGCGATCACCGGGTCGGTGCGGGCGGGCAGCGAGGTGGCCGCCGCGGCGGCGGGCGCCGTCAAGCGGGTGCACCTGGAGCTGGGCGGCAAGGCCCCGGTGGTCGTCTTCGACGACGCCGACGTCGGCGCGGCCGCCGAGGCCATCGCCGCCGCGGGGTACTTCAACGCCGGCCAGGACTGCACCGCCGCCACCCGGGTGCTCGCCGCCCCGGGGGTGCACGACGAGCTGGTCGCCGCGCTGGCCGAGCAGGCCGCGGGCACGCGCCTGGGCCGCCCGGCCGACGAGGGCGCCGTCGTCGGCCCCGTCAACAGCGCCGCCCAGCTGCGCTCGGTGCTCGGGTTCCTCGAGCGCCTGCCCGACCACGCCGAGGTGCGGTCCGGCGGGCACCGGGCCTCCGGCGGCGACCTCGGGCCCGGCTTCTTCGTCGAGCCCACCGTGGTCGCCGGCCTGCGCGAGGGCGACGAGGCCGTCACCGACGAGATCTTCGGCCCGGTGATCACCGTGCAGCGCTTCGGCGCTCCGGGGGCCGCCGACGGGGGCGAGGCCGACGCGCTGCGCCTGGCCAACGCCACCCGCTACGGGCTGGCGTCCTCGGTGTGGACCCGCGACCTCGCCCGCGCCCTGCGGGTGACCCGGCGGCTGGACTTCGGGTGCGTCTGGGTCAACGCCCACATCCCGATCGTCGCCGAGATGCCCCACGGCGGGTTCAAGCAGTCGGGCTACGGCAAGGACCTGTCGGCCTACGCCCTCGAGGACTACACGCGCGTCAAGCACGTCATGGCCGCCTTCGGGTGAGCGGGCGCTCGCGGATCCTCGTCGTCGGCTCCGGGGGCGTCGGCGACGCCGTCGCCCGGATCGCGGCGCGGCGCCCCTTCTTCGAGCACCTGGTCGTGGCCGGCCACGACGTCGCCCGCGCCGAGCGCACCGTGGCCGCGGTCCGCGAGCGCCACCCGGGGGAGGAGCGGTTCGTCGCGGCGCACGTCGATGCGCGCTCCGCCGGCGCCGTCGAGGCCCTGGCCCGGGCGCACGGGGCCACCCACGTGCTCAACGCCGTCGACCCCCGCTTCGTGATCCCCGTCTTCGAGGGGGCCCTGGCCGCGGGCTCCGACTACCTGGACATGGCGATGTCGCTGTCCAGCCCGCACCCGGAGCGCCCGCACGAGCTCCCGGGGGTGAAGCTGGGCGACGCCCAGTTCGCGCGCGCGGGCGCGTGGGAGGACGCCGGGCGGCTGGCCCTGGTGGGGATGGGCGTCGAGCCGGGGCTCTCCGACGTGCTCGCGCGCTACGCCGTCGACCACCTGTTCTCCGCCGTCGACGAGGTCGGCGTGCGCGACGGCGCCGACCTGCAGGTGCTCGGCGACGACGGCGAGCCGCTGTTCGCCCCGTCGTTCTCCATCTGGACCACCATCGAGGAGTGCCTGAACCCGCCGGTGGTCTGGGAGCGGGGGACCGGCTGGCGCACCCTGGCGCCCTTCGCCGAGCCGGAGGTCTTCGACTTCCCCGGCGGCATCGGGCCGGTCGAGTGCGTGCACGTCGAGCACGAGGAGGTGCTGCTCGTGCCGCGCTGGCTGCCCGCGCGCAAGGTCACCTTCAAGTACGGCCTCGGCGCGGAGTTCATCGGCGTGCTCCGCACGCTGCACGCGCTGGGCCTGGACTCCACCGCGCCGCTGCGGGTGGGCGACGTGCAGGTCGCGCCGCGCGACGTCGTGGCCGCCGCGCTGCCCGACCCGGCGGGCCTGGGCCCGCGGATGACCGGCACCACGTGCGCCGGGGTGCTGGTGACCGGCACCGGCACCGACGGGCGGCCCCGGGAGGTGTACCTGCACCACCTGGTGGACAACGCCTGGTCGATGGCCGAGTACGGCGCGCAGTGCGTGGTCTGGCAGACCGCGGTCAACCCGGTCGTGGCGCTGGAGCTGCTGACGACCGGGGTCTGGTCGGGCGCCGGGGTGCTCGGCCCGGAGGCCTTCGACGCGGTGCCCTTCCTCGACCTGCTCTCGGCCGACGACGGCTACGGCTCGCCGTGGGCGCTCGAGGAGCGCACCCCCTCGACGGCGGGGTGAGCGGACCGGCAGGGTGGTGGTCGTGGACGCCGCGCGCTGGGGCCTGCCGGTGCGGCGCGTGCAGCAGCGGCCCGGCGCCGCCCTCGACCGCGGCGCCTGGCCCGCCACGGTGCCGGCGGTCGCCCAGCTGCTCCGCGAGGGCCTCGACCTGGGGCCGGCGACGGTGCTGGTGGGGGAGAACGGCTCGGGCAAGTCGACCGTGGTGGAGGCCCTGGCCGGGTCCTTCGGGCTCGACGTGGGAGGAGGCACCCCGAACACGGCGCACCGCACGGCCGTGGCCACCGAGGCGCCGCTGGCCTCGGCGCTGCAGCTGGTGCGCGGGGCGGGCGGCTCGCGGTGGGGCTACTTCCTGCGGGCCGAGGCGATGCACGGCCTCTTCACGCACCTGGAGACCACGGTGGGGAGCGAGGGGCTGCTGGAGGTCTCCCACGGCGAGTCCTTCCTGAAGCTGCTCGACACCCCCCGCTTCGACGGCCCGGGCCTGTACCTGATGGACGAGCCGGAGAGCGCGCTGTCGTTCACCGGGTGCCTGGCGCTGCTGAGGGTGCTCCACGAGCTGGCCGCCTCCGGCACCTCGCAGGTGGTGCTGGCCACGCACTCGCCGCTGCTCGCCGCCCTGCCCGGCGCGCGGATCCTCGAGGTCGACGCCGAGGGCCTGCACGAGCGGGCGTGGGAGGACCTGACCCTCGTGGCGCACTGGCGGGGGTTCCTGGACAGCCCGCAGCGCTACCTGCGGCACCTGCTGAGCTGACGGGGCGGCGAGGGGCCTCCGCTGGCCGCAGCGGCGACCGCGTGGCGGCCCCCGCGCGAGCACGAGCACCTGCGCGACGCCGTCGCTGTGCGTGCCGGACCGGTGCCCTCAGCCGTCGCGCTCGGCTCGACGGGGCCGCTGCGCGGCTCAGCGGCCCGCGGCGACCGCGTCGAGCCGGGCGACCGTCTGCACGTGCGGGAAGGTCAGGGCGATGAGCACGGCGAGCTCGACGGCCAGGACCGACGCGTCGTCGGTGGCGGCGACCAGCGCCAGCACCCCCACGGCCACGGCGGTCGGCGCCGCGGCGTGCAGGGCGTACCGGCGTGCCGCCCAGCCCAGGGCCGCCGGGCGCCCCGGGTGCGCGGCGGCGGCGAGGGCGACCAGCCGGCTGGTGTGCCGGCCGGCGTGCCAGAGGCCGAAGTAGACCCCGAAGGCCGCCAGCGGCGGCACCAGGGCGAAGACCGCGGCGAGCAGGGCCAGCTCGCCCAGCTCGAGCCAGCGGCGCCGGCGGGCGAGCCCCGCGCCGGCCACCAGCACCAGGGCCGCCACGGCCAGCGCGAGCACCGTCAGGGCGCCCGGGGGCAGGGCGGCACCGGTGCGGGTCAGCTCCCCGAGCACCGGCCCGGAGACCTCGGACCACAGGGCGACGGGCAGGCCCACGACGACGGTGCCGTGAGCGAGTGCGAGCGCGACGTCGCGGGTGGGCGGTGGAACGGGCCGGCCGTCGCGCTCGGCGGCGAAGACCACGTCGCCGCGGCCGAAGTGCAGCGCCGAGACGACGAGGAAGACCGCGACCGCCGCGACGGGGGCGACCAGCAGAGCCGCCGCGGCCGCGGCCGCGACGAGCAGGTAGCTGGCCAGCACCTGCGCCATCCGGCGCGTCGTGGCCCGCTCGCCGGTGGCCCAGAACGGCACCATGTGGTCGACGGCGCCGTGCGGCAGACCGAGCAGCAGCCCGCCGACGGCCAGCGCGGGCGCCGCCACCGCCAGGACCCCCGGCGCGAGCAGCTGCACGACCAGCAGGGCCACCAGGGCGGCGGCCGAGGCGGCCGAGGCGATCCGCCCCGGCCGCCTCGCCGCCGCGGCGGCCGCGGCCCCGACGGCGAGGCCGGGCCCCGCGAACGTCGCCACGGCTCTGCGTCAGCTCTGGCTGCCCGCGGGCACCCTGCTGTCGTCCCGTGCCGGAGAGCCGCCGTGAGCCCCCACGCCGGAGGTCGCCGCCCCCTCGTCGACCGTGTGCTCGTCGCCGTAGCTGATGTCCTCCAGACCGCTCTTGACCCTGGCGATCTTGAAGATCGCCAGGCCGAAGGCCGCCTTGGCGAAGATGTCGGCGAGCGTGTACCCCGCCTGCTTCAGCACCCAGGCGTTCGAGGAGGCGAAGAAGTCGATGCCGAGCCCGTTGAGCATGGGGAACAGGTACGCGATCGGGTAGACGCCCCACAGCCCCACCAGGGCCAGGCGCAGCATGCGGATCGTGTGCTGCACCTCGGGCGGCTGGCGCACGATGGAGCGCGTCAGCTCGACGAAGAGCACGTAGAGGATGTAGATGAACGGGATCGTGGAGAGGAAGCCCCACAGCGCCCGCGGCCCGAGCTCGAGGGTGATCTCGCCGGGGTACCCCAGGATGATCATCGCGGCCGAGGCGGGCACCAGCTTGAACAGCAGGCCCCGCTGCACGGCCTTGGGCAGCGCCAGCACGGCGATGGTCTCGACGAGCAGCAGCGGCACCGTCAGCAGCCAGTCGACGTACCGGTAGCCCTCGTTGAACTCGATGTTGGACAGCACGTGGGCCGCCTCGATCGTCTCGCCCGCGGGGAAGCTGTCGCCGAAGTTGTTGAAGATGCGGAAGTAGTGGTAAGCCGCGATGCTGCAGACGATCGCGGAGACCACCACGGCATTGCGGTAGCGCGGTGCCACGCGGCGCATGGAGACGAACAGGTAGATCGCCGTGAACAGCAGCGAGGCGATGGCCAGCGAGAGCAGGTTGTAGACCGTCGAGTACTGCACGGCGGAGATCTGTTCGGGCACGGCTTGAGCGAGGATCATGTGTCGTCCTTCGGCAGGTCGGCAGGGAGCACGGGTAGGACCGAGCCACGACGCTCAGTCCCCGTGATCACGCACTGTCCTCCCCGCGGCGCCGGACCGCACCGATCCGCGAGGTGATCTCCGTCACCTCGCGGGCGTGACCCTCGTGCGGGGCGCAGCAGCACCCGTCAGGAGCCGTGCGGACGGCCCGCCTGCACGGCGCCGTCGTGGCCCGGGCGCCGGCGCCCGTCCCACGTGACCCGCGCCACGGGGATGGCCGGCACGGAGGTGGGTAACGCCCTCCAGACCGACCCGCGCGCGAGCGCACCCGATCTCGACGGAGGAGCACAGACATGACTGAGAGCTGGAAGGCCGACGGCGCCCACCCCGTGGCGCAGAGCGTGCACGACCTGGGCAGCGCCCTGTGGTTCGGCGGCGCGGTGATGGGCGTCGCCGGCGTCAACAAGTCGGGCGCCGACCTCAGCCAGGGCATCGACCGGATCCGGGTCGCGAACTCGGCGTGGTCGCGCTTCGGCCCCGTGGAGTGGGCGGGCATCCTCGCCGCCGTGCTCACCGGGTCGCGGCTGACCGCCGCCGACGCCCCGCGGATCGCGGCGCAGAAGGGCATGGGCAGCCTGTCGGCGGCCAAGACCGCGGCGATCGCCCTCGGCATCGCGTCGACGGCGTGGGCGACCTACACCGGCGGCAAGGTGGGCAAGGTGGCCGAGGAGGTCGCCCGCCGCGGCGACGACGTGGCCGTCAAGGACGCCTCGGTGCCGACCGCGCAGACCCCGCCGGAGCTGGCCAAGTGGCAGGGGCGCCAGCGCGTCGCGCAGTACCTCGTGCCCGTCTTCGCCGGGGCGAACATCGCCTTCTCCTCGTACCTGTCGCAGTCGTTCCGCCCGTCCGCGACGGCCAAGGGGTTCCTCGGCCGGCTGCTGCCGGCCTGAGCCCGGGTGGCAGGCTGCCGGGGTGCTCGACCCGACCCCGGCAGCCCTGCCCCTGCGCCCCGCCGACGACGGCGAGGACGGCCTCACGCTGGTGGAGGCCCGGTACGACTCCGAGCTGGCCCGCGAGCTCGTGGCCGAGGTGCAGGCCGAGTACGTGGTGCGCTACGGCGGCCAGGACGACTCCCCGGTCGACCCGGAGGAGTTCACCCCGCCCCGCGGGTCGTTCCTGCTCGCCACCGTCGACGGCGTCGTCGTCGGGTCCGTGGCCCTGCGCGCGCACGCGGTGACCGCGGGGGACGACGACGCCGTCGCCGCCGAGGGGCCGACGGCCGAGCTCAAGCGCCTGTACGTCCGGGCCGACCACCGCCGGCGCGGCTACGCGCGCCGCGTGCTGCGGCTGGCCGAGGAGCGGGCGCGAGCGCTGGGCTACCGCCGCCTGGTGCTCGAGACCGGCCTGGAGCAGCCCGAGGCCATGGCCCTGTACCGCGCCGAGGGCTACGCGCCGATCCCCAGCTACGGGTACTACCGCGACGCGCCCAAGAGCCGCTCCTTCGCCAAGGACCTCGCGACCGCGCCGGTGTGAGGCCGGGGCCGGCCGCCGCGGGTGCGGCGGCCGGCCCGCGCCGTGGTGGCGCCGGGGCTCAGGGCTTGGTCGTCGGCGGGGTGACCGTGGTCGGGCGCGGCGCGGTCGTGCCGGAGCTCGCGGGGGAGGTCGACGCGGGGCCGGTGGCCGCCGGGCCGGCCGGCGCCTTCGGGGTGACCGGCACGGTGGCCGGGGTCACCGGCGGCACGGTGGGCGTCGACGAGCTGGTCGACGGCGTGCTCGTCGAGGGGCTCGAGGAGCTGGTGGTCGGGGAGCTGGTGCCCGAGGAGCTGGGCGACGGGCTCGACGAGCCGCCCCCGGAGCCGCCGGCGCCGCCGCTGAGCGCGGAGGTGGCCGACTCGGGCAGCTTCTCCTTCACCGTCTGCACCGCGGTGCGCTGGGCGGTGCCCACGGTCTCCTGCACCTTGGGGTTGCCCCAGGCCTTGGCGGCCGTGGTCTTGATCTGCTCGTAGCGGTCACGGCCCGCTGCGGCCCCGAGGACGTACCCGACGCCGATGCCGACGAGGAGGGTGATCTTGCGCATGGGAGTGCTCCGGTCTGCTGGGGGATGGGCGGTCGGAGGGCGCACGGTGCGCGCCGTCGCCCCGTCCTACCGCTGATCGTGGTCCGTCGCACCCGCGAGGGCCGCGCGGACGGCCACCGCGGCCTCCCGCCCCGCGCGGTTGGCGCCCACCGTGGAGGCCGACGGGCCGTACCCCAGCAGGTGCAGCCGCGGCTCGCGGACGACGGCGGTGCCCACCACGCGGATGCCGCCGCCGGGCTCGCGCAGGCGCAGCGGGGCCAGGTGGCCCAGGGCCGCGCGGAAGCCGGTGCACCACAGCAGGACGTCGACCGGCAGGTGCGCCGGGGCCCCCGGCGCCGGGTGGTCCCAGACCAGCCCGTCGGGGACCACCCGGTCGGGCACGTCGAGCCGCTCCAGCAGGCCCCGCGCCTGCGCGGCCCGCAGCTGCGGGGTCCACGGCAGGCCGGTGACCGAGACGACGCTGGCCGGCGGCAGCCCGGCCCGCACCCGCTCCTCGACCAGGGCCACGACCCGCCGCCCGACCTCCGCGTCGAAGGGGCCCTCGCGGAAGACCGGCGGGCGCCGGGTGACCCACGTGGTGCTGGCGACCTCCGCGACCTCCAGCAGCAGCTGGACGGCGGAGATCCCGCCGCCGACCACCGCCACCCGGGCCCCGGCGAGCTCGTCCGGGCCCCGGTAGTCGGCGGTGTGCAGCTGCCGCCCGGCGAAGGTCTCGGCGCCCGGCCACCGCGGGCGGAACGGGCGGGTCCAGGTGCCGGTGGCGCTGAGCACCGCGCGCGCGGCCCAGGCGCGGCCGTCGGCGGCGCGCACCACCAGCCGCCCGGCCTCCGGGCCCTCGGGATCCGCACGGCTCACCGCGGTCACCCGCACCGGCCGCAGCACGGGCAGCTCGAAGCGACGCTCGTGCTCGGCGAAGTAGGCGCTGACCACCTCGGAGGCCGGCGCAGCACCGTCGACCTCGCCGAGCGGGGCGCCGGGCAGGTCGTGGACGCCGTTGACGCCCGCCATCGTCAGGGTCGGCCACCGGTGCCGCCAGGCGCCGCCGGCGCCGTCGCCGCCGTCGAGGAGGACGTGCCCGACGCCGAGCCGGCGCAGGTGCCACGACGCCGAGAGGCCCGCCTGGCCCGCGCCGACGACCACGGCGTCCACCGGGGTCGGCC
>CADCUY010000515.1 GCA_902806005.1 uncultured Quadrisphaera sp.
CCGGCGCGGACGGCGCGGTGGTCGGCCACGCCGGCGAGCTGCACCCGGCCGTCACCGCGGCCCTGGAGCTGCCGGCGCGCGCGGTCGAGCTGGAGCTCGACCTCGACGCCGTGGTGGCCGCCGCGCCGCACGCCGTGCGCGCCGCCCCCGTGCCCAGCTACCCGGTGGCCAAGGAGGACCTCGCCCTGGTCGCCCCGGCGCAGGTGCCCGCGGAGGACCTGCGGCTCGCAGTGCTCGCCGGGGTCCGCGGCGCCGGGCTGGGCGCGCTGGTGGAGGACGTGCGGCTGTTCGACGTCTACACCGGCGCGCAGGTGCCGGCCGGGCACCGGTCGCTGGCGTTCGCGCTGCGGCTGCGCGCCCCCGACCGCACCCTCACCGCGGCGGAGACCGCCGCCCTGCGCGAGGCCGCCCTCGCGGGGGCCGCGCACCTGGGCGCGGTGCTCCGGAGCTGACGGCGTCGGCGGTGCTCGGCCCTCGCTAGCCTCACCGCGGTGACCACGCCACCGCCCGCCCGCACGGCCCTGGTGACCGGGGCCTCCAGCGGCATCGGGCGCGAGCTGGCCCTCGGGCTCGGCCGCGCCGGCCTGGCCGTGGGGCTGCTCGGGCGCGACGCTGCGCGGCTGGCCGAGGTGGCCGGGGAGCTCGACGGGCCGTCGGCGGTGGCCACCGCCGACGTCACCGACCTCGACGACGTCCGCCGGGCCGTCGCGCAGGTCACGGCCGGGATCGGCGAGGTCGAGCTGCTGGTCAGCAGCGCCGGCGTCATCGAGGCGGAGGAGGTGCCGGTCTGGGAGGCCGACCCCGCCGCCTGGCGGCACGTGCTCGAGGTCGACCTGCTCGGCGCCTTCCACGTGGTCCGGGCCGTGGTGCCCGGCATGGTCGCCCGCGGCGGCGGGCGGGTGGTCGACCTGAACTCCGGCGCGGGCGTGCGCGACGCCGTCCACTACTCCGCCTACGGCGCGGCCAAGACCGGGATGTTCCGCATCGGCGGGGCCCTGCACGCGGCCGGGCACGAGCGCGGGCTGCGGGCCTTCGAGCTGGCCCCCGGCGTGGTCGACACCCCGATGACCCGCGCGATGCCGGTCCACGCCGGGCGCACCGGGTGGACGGCGCCCGCGGAGGTCGTCGAGCTGGTCGTCGCGATGGCGCGGGGCGAGCTCGACGCGTGGTCGGGCCGGATGGTCCGCGCGGGCACGGACACCCCGGCCGGCCTGCGCGCTCGTGCCGAGGCCGGCCTGCCGGCCCGGGCGCGGACCCTGGGGCTGCTGCCCTGGGGGCCGGACGACCCGCTGGCCCCCTGACGCCCGACCTGCCCCGGATGGGCGTCATGTGAACTCTGCGTGACAGATCCCGGTTCTGGCGTGGTCGCGCACGGGGTCCGTGCTTGGCTCGGCCCCCCGACACCGCCGTCCCGAGGAGCCCCGTGCCGCTACGTCCGTCCCTGCGCCGTGCCGTCGCCACCGGCACGGGGGGCCTGCTGGTCGCCGTGTCGCTGGCCGCCGCCCCGTCCGCCACCGCGACGACCCCGGCCGCACCCGCACCCGCCCCGGCGCCGTCGCCGGCTCCTCCCGACGCCCCGCCCGCGGCCTACCCCCGGCAGGCGCCCCTCCCCGAGCCCGTCGCCGACCCCACCGACGCCTCGATCGCCCGGGGCGCGCTGCCCTACGACCGGGTGGCCCCCCTGCTCAACGACCTGATGGCGGCCAGCGACCGGGTCTCGGCCGAGGTGGTCGGCACCTCCACCCAGGGCCGCGACCTCTACCTGGTCACCGTCACCGCACCGGAGTCGGCGCAGGAGGCCGCCCAGCAGCAGGAGTGGCGCGACCGGATCAAGGACGACGCCGCAGCCGCGGCCGACGACGAGGCCCTGCAGGAGGGCTACAAGGCCCCGATCTGGTTCAACGCGAACATCCACGGGAACGAGTGGGAGGGCACCGACGCCTCCCTGCGCTACATCGAGGACGTCGCCACCTCCACCGACCCGGCGACGCAGGCCCTGCTCGCCGAGCACCGCCTCCACTTCACGGTCGTGAACAACCCCGACGGGCGGGTGCTCGGCCAGCGCCGCACCGCGCTCGACCTCGACCCCAACCGCGACTTCGTCACCAGCACCACCCCGGAGACCCGCGCGGTGCGCGACCTCGCCGAGCAGCTGCAGCCGGTGTTCTTCTCCGACCTGCACGGCTACACCGACGTCCTGCAGGTCGAGCCGTGCGGGCCGCCGCACGGGGAGAGCTACGACTACGACCTGTTCATCCCGCACGCCTACGCCTCGGCCCTGCGGATCGAGCGCGACGTCGTCGCCGCCGGCATCGAGGGCGGCACCTACCGGGCCGAGGACGGGTCGGTGACCACGGAGGACACCGGGCGCATCCAGATCCCCTACCGCGACGTCCCGTCGGGCTGGGACGACTGGCCGCCGGTGTTCACCGCCCAGTACCTGGCCTTCCACGGAGCGATCTCGTCCACGGTGGAGCTGCCGCTGGGCCGGGTGGAGCTCGACGCGGAGGACCCGGCGCTGGACACCCCCGAGGAGGTGGCCGCGGCCTCCGCCGCCGCCTCCGCCGTCGACACCGCGACCGGCGTCCAGGTGATCGACAGCACCGTCGACTACGTCGCCGAGAACGCCGCGGCGCTGGTCGAGAACCAGATCGAGATCTTCCGCCGCGGTGACGCCGGCGAGCCGCTGCGCGACATCCCGGTCGGCGGCGGTGACGCGGGGGCCCCCGAGGGCCCGCAGGAGTGGAAGCCGCTGTGGGGTGAGGAGGACCGCTACCGCGACGAGCTCCCGCGCGCCTACGTCATCCCCGTGGGGGAGGGGCAGCGCTCGGCCACCGACGCCGCAGCGCTCGTCGACCACCTGCTCGCCCACGAGATCGAGGTCGGGGTCGCCACCGAGGCCTTCACCGCCGGCGACACCACCCACCCCGAGGGGTCCTACGTCGTCGACATGCACCAGCCGCTGCGCGGGCTGGCGAACGCGATGCTCGCCGAGGGCAGCGACATCTCCGACCGGGTGCCCACGATGTACGACGTCTCGGCCTGGAGCCTGTCCCTGCTGTGGGGCGCCAGCGTCGCGCCGGTGGGCGCCACGGGCGACGAGCTCGACGCGCCCGTCGAGCCGGTCGTGGTGGCGGCCCCCACGGGCGGCGTGGCGGGCGGAGCCGCAGAGGGGCTGCGGCTGGAGGTGCGCGGGGTCGACGAGTGGCGGGCGGTCAACGCCCTGCTCGCGGCGGGCGTGCGCGTCACCGCGCTGGACGACGGCTCCGTGGCGCTCGGCCCGTACGCCCGGCGGGCCGCGGTCGAGGTCGCCGAGCGGTACGGGGTCTCCTTCACGGCCGCCGAGCGCGGCGCCGCGGAGCGCGGGACCGTGCTGGAGCCGCTGCGGGTCGGCTGGACCGGGGAGTCCGACGACCTGCTCTCGCTGCAGGAGCTGGGGTTCGCCGACCTGGTGGAGGTCACCCCGGCCGCGGTGGCCGACGGCGCGGTCGACCTCGCGAGCCTCGACGTCCTCTGGCTCGGTGGTGGCTTCGACCTGGCTGTCGCCGAGGACGCCGCTGAGGACGAGGGGGCTCTCAGCGCGGAGCAGGCCGAGGCCGCCCGCGCCGCCCTGCAGGCCTACGTCGACGCCGGTGGCGGCCTGGCCGGCACCGGCCCGGGCGCCGATGCCGCCGCCAACGCCGTCGGCCTGTGGACCTCGACCGCGGTGACCGCGCGGGAGGACGCCAACGGCGTGCTCGAGGTCGACAGCGCCGACCAGGGCCCGGTGGCGGCCTACCCGCAGACCCACGCCTTCGCCTACCCGCCGACGTGGTTCACCGACCTCGGCGAGGGTGTGAGCGTCGAGCAGACCTACCAGGGGTTCACCGCGGGTCACTGGCTGTCGAGCGAGCCCAGCGAGGAGGAGCCGGCACCGGCGCCCGACGGCCGGGAGTCCGCGCAGGGCCAGGCGGCGGTCATCTCCGGCACCGCGCCGTCCGGGGCGCGCGCCCTGGTCTTCGGCACCGACCCGGTGTTCCGCACGCACCCGAAGGGCGCGCTGTCGACGGTGGCCCGGGCGCTGTTCTGGGCCGCGGGGGAGGGGCCGGAGACCACGGCGGGCTGACCGCCGGCTCCGCGGTGCCGGCCGGGAGCGCCCTCCCCGGCCGGCGCCTCCGCCTTTGCATGATCTCGCACGAACCTGCATACTGTTCCGCGTGATCACGGTGGCGGTGGCGGGGGCGAGCGGCTACGCCGGGGGCGAGGCGCTGCGCCTGCTCCTGGGCCACCCCGACGTCGTCGTGGGCGCCGTGACGGCGGGCAAGAGCGCCGGCAGCCGGCTCGGCGAGCACCACCCGCACCTGCTCCCGCTGGCCGACCGGGTGCTCGCCCCCACCGAGGCGACCGCCCTCGAGGGCGCCGACGCCGTGGTGCTGGCCCTGCCGCACGGGCAGTCCGCCGCGCTGGCCGCCCAGCTGCCCGCCGACGTCGTGGTCCTCGACTGCGGGGCCGACCACCGCCTCGCCGACCCGGCCGCCTGGCACGCCTTCTACGGCAGCGACCACGCGGGCACCTGGCCGTACGGGCTGCCCGAGCTCAGCCTCGCCGGCGGCGGCCGCCAGCGCGAGGCCCTGCACGGGGCCCGCCGGGTCGCCGTGCCGGGCTGCTACCCGACCGGGGTCTCCCTGGCGCTGGCCCCGGGCTTCGCCGCCGGGCTGCTCGAGCCCGACGACGTGGTGGTCGTCGCCGCCTCCGGCACCTCCGGGGCCGGCCGGACGGCGAAGACCTCGCTGCTCGGCGGGGAGGTGATGGGCTCGATGTCGGCCTACGGCGTCGGCGGCACCCACCGGCACACCCCGGAGGTCGAGCAGAACCTGTCGGTGGCGGCTGGTACCCCTGTGCGGGTGAGCTTCACCCCCACCCTGGCCCCGATGCCGCGCGGCATCCTCTCGACCTGCACGGCGCGCCTCGCGCCCGGCGCCGACGCGCGCGCGGTGCGCGCCGCGTGGGAGGAGGCCTGCGCCGACGAGCCCTTCGTGCACCTGCTGCCCGAGGGCGCCTGGCCGCGCACCAAGGACGTGCTCGGCGCCAACACCGTCGCCCTGCAGGTGGCGGTCGACGAGCGGGTGGGCCGCGTGGTCGCGGTCGCCGCCGTCGACAACCTCACCAAGGGCACCGCCGGCGCCGCCGTGCAGTGCCTGAACCTGGCGCTCGGCCTGCCCGAGACCACCGGGCTCCCGCTGGTCGGGACGGCGCCGTGAGGCTCGTCGAGCACGCCCGCCCCCTGCACGTGGTGCGGCTGAGCGCCGACGCGCCCGTGCCCGGCTGGGCCGTGGGCGAGCCGTTCGTCTCGATCACCCGCAGCGCCACGGAGCTGAGCGTCACCTGCCCGTCCGAGAGCCTCCCCGAGGAGCTGCCCGGCCCGGTGCAGGGCCCCTACTCCGCCTTCGAGGTGCAGGGCCCGCTCGACGTCGCGCTGACCGGGGTGCTCGCCGGGCTGCTGCGCCCGCTGGCCGACGCCGGCGTCAGCGTGCTCGCGACCAGCACCTACGACACCGACTGGGTGCTCGTGCCCGCCGGCAGCGCGGCCACCGCGTGCGCGGCGTGGGCCGGCGCCGGCCACGAGGTGCAGCGCGCCGCGGCGCCCACCGGGCGGGGGCGGGCGTGAGCGTCACCGCGCCCGCCGGCTTCCGGGCCGCCGGGGTCGTCGCCGGGCTCAAGGCCAGCGGCCGGCCCGACGTCGCGCTGGTGGTCAACGACGGCCCGCTCGACGCCGCCGCTGCGGTCTACACCGCGAACCGCTGCAAGGCCCACCCCGTGCTGTGGAGCGAGCGGGCCAGCGCCGACGGGCGCGTGCGGGCGGTGGTCCTCAACTCCGGGGGCGCCAACTGCTTCACGGGTCCGGAGGGCTTCGCCACCACCCACGCCACCGCCGAGCTGGTCGGCGAGCTGGTGGGGGCGGGCGCAGCCGACGTCGTGGTCTGCTCCACGGGGCTGATCGGGGTGCGGTTCTCGCGCGAGCGCCTGCTGGCCGGTGTCCGCACGGCACAGCGCGAGCTGTCCGCCGAGGGTGGCGCCGCGGCGGCCACGGCGATCATGACCACCGACACCGTGGCCAAGCAGGCCGTGGCCCGCGGCGACGGGTGGAGCGTGGGCGGGATGGCCAAGGGCGCCGCGATGCTCGCGCCCTCGCTGGCCACGATGCTCGTCGTCCTCACCACCGACGCGGTGGTCGACGCCGCCGCCTGCGACGCCGCGCTGCGCGCCGCCACCGCGGTCACCTTCGACCGGCTCGACTCCGACGGCTGCCAGTCGACCAACGACACCGTGGTGCTGATGGCCTCGGGCGGCAGCGGCGTCGAGCCGGAGCCCGCGGCGTTCGCCGAGGCGGTCCGGGCGGTCTGCCACGACCTGGCGCAGCAGCTGCTGGCCGACGCGGAGGGCTCCGAGCACGACATCGCGATCCGGGTCGTCGGCGCGGCGAGCACCGCCGACGCCGTCGAGGTGGGCCGCGCCATCGCCCGCACGAGCCTGTTCAAGGCGGCGATCTTCGGCCGCGACCCCAACTGGGGGCGCGTGCTGGCCGCCGTCGGCACCACCCGGGCGGCGTTCGACCCCGCCGACCTCGCCGTCTCGCTCAACGGGGTGCTGCTGTGCAGCGGGGGCCAGGCGGTGGCGGGCGACAGCGTCGACGGCGACACCGCGCTCACGGGGCTGGTCGATCTCAGCGCCCGCGCCGTCGAGGTGCTGGTCGACCTCGGCGCCGGCACCGAGGAGGCCACGATCTGGACCAACGACCTGACCCACGCCTACGTCCACGAGAACAGCGCGTACTCCACGTGAGCGCCGACCTGACCACGGGCCCGCCCACCTCGCTGCCGACCTCCGTGGCCTCCGAGCAGCCGGGCCCCCCGCCGTTCGGCGCCGACACCGGCGCCGGCCTCGACAAGGCGGCCGTGCTCGTCGAGGCCCTGCCCTGGCTCCAGCGCCTGCAGGGCGCGCTGGTCGTCATCAAGTACGGCGGCAACGCCATGGTCGACGACGCGCTCAAGCGCGCCTTCGCCGAGGACGTCGTCTTCCTCCGCCTGGCCGGCCTGCGCCCGGTGGTGGTGCACGGCGGCGGCCCGCAGATCTCCTCGATGCTGGAGCGGCTGGGCATCCCCAGCGAGTTCCGCGGCGGGCTGCGGGTCACCACGCCCGAGGTGATGGACGTCGTCCGGATGGTGCTGACCGGCTCGGTCAGCCGCGAGCTCGTCGGCCTGCTCAACGGCTTCGGCCCGCACGCGGTCGGGCTCTCGGGGGAGGACGCCGGCCTGTTCACCGCCCGCCGGCGCAGCGCCGTGGTCGACGGGCAGGAGGTGGACGTCGGCCTGGTCGGCGACGTCGTCGCCGTCGACCCCGCCGCGGTGCTCGACCTGCTGGCCGCCGGGCGGATCCCCGTGGTCTCCACCGTCGCGCCCGACGCGGGCGGCACCGGGGTGCTCAACGTCAACGCCGACACCGCGGCCTCCGCGCTGGCGGTGGCGCTGGGGGCCCGCAAGCTCGTGGTGCTCACCGACGTCGAGGGGCTCTACGCCGCGTGGCCCGACCGGTCCTCGCTGGTCTCGGCGATCACCGCCGGCGAGCTCGAGGGGCTGCTGCCCGGGTTGGAGCAGGGGATGGTGCCGAAGATGGAGGCGTGCCTGCGGGCGGTGCGGGCCGGGGTCGACCGGGCCCACGTCGTCGACGGGCGCGTGCCGCACTCGCTGCTGCTCGAGGTGCTCACCGACGCGGGCGTCGGGACGATGGTGGAGCCGTGAGCGAGGTCGTGGAGGCGGCGGGCGGCCTGGCCGCCGCGCGCAGCGACGAGGTGCTCACCCGGTACGCCGGCGCGGTGCTCGGCACCTACGGCACCCCGCAGCGGGTGCTGGTCCGCGGCGAGGGCGCCCTGCTGTGGGACGCCGAGGGGCGCCGCTACGTCGACCTGCTGGGCGGCATCGCGACGTCGGTGCTCGGCCACGCCCACCCCCTGCTGACCGCCGCGGTCACCAGCCAGCTGGCCACCCTCGGCCACGTCTCCAACTTCTTCGCCACCCCCGTCCAGGTGGCGCTGGCCGAGCGGCTGCTCCAGGTGCTGCGCGCCCCCG
Organism: uncultured Quadrisphaera sp.; assembly: GCA_902806005.1. GTDB lineage: Bacteria > Actinomycetota > Actinomycetes > Actinomycetales > Quadrisphaeraceae > CADCUY01. Next base: position 8,106 of record CADCUY010000515.1, read on the forward strand.
AGGGCTCCGGGGTGTTCTTCTGCAACTCCGGCGCCGAGGCCAACGAGGCGGCGTTCAAGATGGCCCGCCGCACCGGCCGGCCCCGGGTCATCAGCGCCCTCGGCGCCTTCCACGGGCGCACCATGGGCGCGCTGTCGCTGACCGCCAACCCCGCCTACCGCGAGCCGTTCGAGCCGCTGGTGCCCGGGGTGGAGCGCGTGCCGTTCGGCGACGTCGACGCCCTGGCCGCCGCGGTCGGCCGGGATCCGGGGGCGGTGGCCGCCGTCGTGCTCGAGCCCGTCCAGGGCGAGGGCGGCGTCGTGCCGGCGCCCGACGGCTACCTCGCCGCCGCCCGGCAGATCACCGCCGACGCCGGGGCCCTGCTCGTGCTCGACGAGGTGCAGAGCGGCATCGCCCGCAGCGGCGCCTGGTTCGCGCACCAGCTGCACACCCCCGGTCAGCCCGGCCTCGGCCTGCCCGACGGGGTGCTGCCCGACGTGGTCACCACGGCCAAGGGCCTCGGCGGCGGCATCCCGATCGGGGCGGCGGTGGCGCTCGGCGAGCGCGCCGCCTCGCTGCTGGGCGCCGGCCAGCACGGCACCACCTACGGCGGCAACCCCGTCTCCTGCGCCGCCGGCCTCGCGGTGCTGCACGCGGTGGAGCGCGACGGGCTGCTGGCCGCCGCGACGGGGGTCGGCGCGGCGCTGCGCGCGCGGGTGGACGAGCTCGTGGCCGGGGGCGGGCACCCGCTGCTCGCCGGGCTGCGGGGCGTCGGCGCCCTGCAGGCCCTCGTCCTGGCCCGGCCCCTGGCCAAGGAGTTCGCCCGGCACGCCCTCGAGGCGGGGTTCGTCGTCAACGCCGTCACCCCCGGCGCGGTGCGCCTGGCCCCACCGCTGGTGATCACGGCGGAGCAGGTGGCGGAGTTCACCGCCGCGCTCCCGGAGCTGCTCGAGCGCACCGAGCCCTCGCGGGCGCTGGGGCGGACCGCGTGAGCGCCGCCGGGCCCGGTCCCTCCCCGCGCCACTTCCTGCGCGACGACGACCTCACCCCCGCCGAGCAGTCCGCCGTCCTCGCCCTGGCCCTGCGGCTGAAGGCCGCCCGCGCCGCCGGCGAGGCGCACGAGCGGCCCCTGGCCTCGGCCGCGCTGGGCCCCCGCCCGGTGGCCCTGCTGTTCGACAAGCCCTCCACCCGCACCCGGCTCTCCTTCACCGTGGGCGTGCTCGAGCTCGGCGGCCACCCGGTCACCGTCGACGCCGCCACCAGCCAGGTCGGGCGCGGCGAGCCGGTGGCCGACACCGCCCGGGTGCTCGAGCGCCAGGTGGCCGCGATCGTCTGGCGCACCGGCGCCCAGGAGGGCCTGGAGGTCATGGCCGCGCACAGCCGGGTGCCCGTGGTGAACGCCCTCACCGACCTGCTGCACCCGTGCCAGGTGCTCGCCGACCTGCTGACCGTCGCCGAGCACCGGGGCGGGGTCGCCGCCCTGCCCGGCACGGTGCTGGCCTACCTCGGCGACGGGGCGAACAACATGGCGCACTCGTACCTGCTCGGCGGCGCGGTCGCGGGCCTGCACGTGCGCGTCGGCACCCCGCCCGAGCACCGGCCCGACCCGCGGGTGCTCGCCGATGCGCAGGCCGTCGCGGCGGCCACGGGCGGCTCCGTGCGCGTGGTGCACCGGGCCGAGGAGGCCGTCGAGGGCGCCGACGTCGTCGCCACGGACACGTGGGTGTCCATGGGCCAGGAGGCCGAGGCCGGCGAGCGCGCCGCGCCGTTCGCGCCGTTCGCCGTCACCGAGGCCCTGCTCGCGGGCGCCGCCCCGGGCGCCGGGGTGCTGCACTGCCTGCCCGCCTACCGCGGCCGGGAGGTCAGCGCCGAGGTGCTCGACGGCCCGCGGTCGTGGGTCTGGGACGAGGCGGAGAACCGGCTGCACGCCCAGAAGGCCCTGCTGGTGCACCTGCTGGGCCCGGCGTGAGCGCGCCCGACGCGGCCCCGGCCGCCCCCAGCACCCGCGCCGCCCGGCACGCCCGGATCGCCGAGCTGCTCGAGCGCCGGCCGGTGCGCAGCCAGGGCGAGCTGGCCCGGGCGCTCGCGGACGAGGGCGTGGAGGTCACCCAGGCCACCCTCTCGCGCGACCTGCTCGAGCTGGGCGCCACCAAGGTGCACACCCCGCAGGGCCGCCTCTACGCGCTGCCGGCCGAGGGCGGCGACCGCAGCCCGGTCGCGGGCGGCGCCGGCCTGCGCGACGCCCGGCTGGTCCGCCTGGCCGAGGAGCTCGTCGTCACCGCGGAGGCGTCGGCGAACCTCGTGGTGCTGCGCACCCCGCCCGGGGCCGCGCAGTTCCTGGCCAGCGCGATCGACCGCGCCGTGCTGCCCGAGGTGCTCGGCTGCGTGGCCGGCGACGACACCGTCGTCCTGGTCACCCGCGACCCGGCCGGCGGCGCCGCGGTGGCGGCGACCATGATCGCCCTGGCCAGCGGCACCGCGCCCCCTCCCAACCAGCCCCCGGCGGGCCCCCCGCCAGCCACCCCCTGACCGGCCCGACCCGAGGAGCCCGCCCGTGACCGTCGAGATCCCCCGTCCCGCCCCCGCCCCGTCCGGCAGCGTCACCGGCCGGGTGGTGCTCGCCTACTCCGGGGGCCTCGACACCTCCGTGGGCATCGGGTGGATCACCGAGCGCACCGGCGCCGAGGTGGTCGCGGTGGCCGTCGACGTCGGCCAGGGCGGGGAGGACCTCGAGACCATCCGCCAGCGGGCCCTGGACTGCGGGGCCGTCGAGGCCTACGTGGCCGACGCCCGCGACGAGTTCGCCGAGCAGTACTGCCTGCCCGCCCTGCAGACCGGGGCGCTGTACATGGACCGCTACCCCCTGGTCTCCGCCCTCTCGCGCCCGGTCATCGTCAAGCACCTGGCCACCGCGGCCCGCCAGCACGGCGCGACCGTCGTCGCCCACGGCTGCACCGGCAAGGGCAACGACCAGGTGCGCTTCGAGGCCGGCATCGCCGCGCTCGCCCCCGACCTGACCTGCATCGCGCCCATCCGCGACCTCGCCCTGACCCGCGACAAGGCGATCGAGTTCGCCGAGGCCAACGACCTGCCGATCGAGACGACCAAGAAGAACCCGTTCTCCATCGACGCCAACGTGTGGGGCCGCGCGATCGAGACGGGGTTCCTCGAGGACATCTGGAACGCCCCCACCGAGGACGTCTACGCCTACACCGCCGACCCCTCCGTGCCCCGCGAGCCCGACGAGGTCGTGGTCCGGTTCGAGCGCGGCGTGCCGGTGGCGCTGGACGGCGCCCCCGTCACGGTGCTCGAGGCGATCCAGCAGCTGAACGCGCGGGCCGGGGCCCAGGGCGTGGGCCGCCTCGACCTGGTCGAGGACCGGCTGGTCGGCATCAAGAGCCGCGAGGTCTACGAGGCGCCCGGCGCGATCGCGCTGATCACCGCCCACGAGGAGCTGGAGAACGTCACCCTCGAGCGCGAGCAGGCCCGGTTCAAGAAGCAGGTGCGCCAGCGGTGGACCGAGCTGGTCTACGACGGGCTGTGGTTCTCCCCGCTCAAGCGCTCCCTCGACGCGTTCGTCGCCGACACCCAGGAGCACGTGACCGGCGAGGTGCGCCTGGTCCTCCACGGCGGGCGCGCCACGGTCACCGGGCGGCGCAGCGAGCACAGCCTGTACGACCACGCCCTGGCCACCTACGACACCGGCGACGCCTTCGACCAGTCGCTGGCCAAGGGGTTCGTCGACCTGTGGGGCCTGCCGTCGAAGACCGCGGCCCGCCGCGACGAGCGCGTCGCGCGTGGCTGAGGCGCCCCCGGGCCAGGCGCCGCGCACCGCGCTGTGGGGCGGCCGGTTCGCCGGCGGCCCCGCCGACGCGCTCGCGGCCCTCTCCAAGAGCACCGACGTCGACTGGCGGCTCGCCCGGCACGACGTCACGGCCTCGATGGCCCACGCCCGGGTGCTGCACGGCGCCGGGCTGCTGGACGACGCCCAGCTGGCCGCGATGCTGGCCGCGCTGGAGGCGCTGCTCGCCGACGTGGCGAGCGGGGCCTTCACCCCGGAGCCGGGCGACGAGGACGTGCACACCGCCCTCGAGCGCGGGCTGCTCGAGCGCGCGGGGGCCGACCTGGGGGGCCGGCTGCGCGCGGGGCGCTCGCGCAACGACCAGGTCGCCACCCTGCTGCGGATGCACCTGCGCGAGGAGGGCCGGGCGGTGCGGGCACTGGTGCTGGAGCTCGTGACGGTGATCGCCGACCGCGCCGAGGAGCACGCCGGGGCCCCGATGCCCGGGCGCACCCACCTCCAGCACGCCCAGCCGGTGCTGCTCGGGCACCACCTGATGGCCCACGCCTGGGCGCTGCTGCGCGACGTCGACCGGTTCGCCGACCTCGACGACCGGCTCGCGCTCTCCCCCTACGGCTCCGGGGCGCTGGCCGGCTCCTCCCTGGGGCTCGACCCGGAGGCCGTCGCCGCCGAGCTCGGCTTCGCGGGGTCGGTGGCGAACAGCATCGACGGGACCGCCGCGCGCGACGTCGCCGCCGAGTTCGCCTTCGTCGCCGCGATGACCGCGGTCGACCTCTCCCGGCTCGCCGAGGAGGTGGTGCTGTGGGCCACGCGGGAGTTCGGCTTCGTGACCCTGGACGACGCCTACTCCACCGGCTCCTCCCTGATGCCGCAGAAGAAGAACCCGGACGTCGCGGAGCTGGCGCGGGGCAAGGCCGGGCGGCTCATCGGCGACCTGGCCGGGCTGCTGGCCACCCTCAAGGGGCTGCCGCTGGCCTACAACCGCGACCTGCAGGAGGACAAGGAGCCGGTCTTCGACGCCGCCGACACCCTGCGGCTGCTGCTGCCCGCCTTCACCGGGATGGTCGCGACGCTGCGCTTCGACGTCGAGCGGATGGCCGCGCTGGCCCCGCAGGGCTTCTCGCTGGCCACCGACGTCGCCGAGCACCTGGTGCGCGCCGGGGTGCCGTTCCGCGACGCCCACGAGCTGGCGGGGGAGTGCGTGCGCCTCGCGGAGGAGCGCGGGGTCGAGCTCGCCGACCTCACCGACGACGAGCTGGCCGGGGTCTCCGCGCACCTGGCGGGGGTGCGCGCGGTGCTCACCGTGGAGGGCTCCCTGGCCTCGCGCTCGGCCCGGGGCGGCACGGCGCCGGCCGCTGTGGCCGCGCAGCTCGGCGAGCTGCGGCGCGCGGCGGAGGCCCTGGCGTGCGCGCTGCGG
>CADCUY010000516.1 GCA_902806005.1 uncultured Quadrisphaera sp.
GCCGTCCGGGTCGTCGACGGCTGCGCGCAGGCCGTCGCCCTCGACCTCGTGGAGGCGGCCGCGGTCCGACCCGCGGGGCGCGACCTGCGCCTGCCCGGGGGACGGGAGCGTGACCAGCACCCCGGGGACGCGCCACAGTGGCCCCATGGCCAAGCCCTCCCACGGTGAGCCCCGCGAGCTCGACGTCGACGGCGTGCCGGTGCGGCTGAGCAGCCCCGACCGCGTCGTCTTCCCCGCGCTCGGCGCCGACGGCGGCACCAAGGCGCACCTGGTCGAGTACTACCGCGCCGTCGCCCAGCGGCGCGAGGACGGCTCGCCCGGCCCGCTGGTGCGGGCGCTGGCCGACCGGCCGACGTACCTGCAGCGCTTCCCCGACGGCATCGAGGGCGACGAGGTGTACCAGAAGCGGGTGCCCGCCCACGCCCCCGGCTACGTGGGCACCACCCGCGTCACCTTCCCCTCCGGGCGCCACGCCGACGCGCTGCGCGTGGACGCCGCGGCGCCCGTGGTGTGGGCCGCGCAGATGGCGACGGTCACCTTCCACCCCTGGCCCACGCGCGCCACGGAGGGCGGCGGCCCGGACGGCGTGCAGGGCTGGGGCGGCAACGACCACCCCGACGAGCTGCGGATCGACCTCGACCCCCAGCCCGGCACCGCCTTCGACGAGGCCCGGGCCGTGGCGCTGGACGTCGTCGCGCCCCTGCTCGACGAGCTCGGGTACGCCGGGCACCCCAAGACCTCGGGCGGGCGAGGCCTGCACGTGTACGTGCGGATCGAGCCGCTGCACGAGATCCGCCAGGTGCGTCGCGCCGCGATCGCCCTGGCCCGCGAGGTCGAGCGCCGCGCCGGCGGCCGGGTGACCACGGCGTGGTGGAAGGAGGAGCGGACCGCCGCCATCTTCGTGGACTACAACCAGAACGCCCGGGACCACACCATCGCCAGCGCGTACTCCGCCCGGCGCACGCCGCGCGCCACGGTCTCGACGCCGGTCACCTGGGCCGAGCTGGCCGACGTCGCGCCCGACGACTGCACGATCGCCACCGTGCCCGCCCTGCTGGCCCGGCGCGGCGACCCGATGGCCGCGCTGGACGACGTGCACCACCCGCTGGAGCCGCTGCTGGAGCTGGCCGAGCGCGACGACGCCGCCGGGCTCGAGGGCCTGCCCTACCCGCCGAACCACCCGAAGATGGCCGACGAGCCCAAGCGGGTGCAGCCGAGCCGGGCCCGCGACTGACGCCGTCCGGGGCTCACGGGCGCACCCGATCGGCCCGAGGTGCGTGCGCCGCCGCCCCGGCCCCGGCATGCTCACCGGTGAGGTCCGCCGGGAACGGCTCGGGGGACCCGGAGGGAGCACCACCATGGGCCTCGGCACCGGCATCGCCCTGCTCGTCATCGGCGGGATCCTCGCCTTCGGCGTCCAGGACTCCATCGACGCGGTCAACCTGACCGTCATCGGCTACATCTGCATGGCCGCGGGCGCGCTGGCCATCGTCCTGTCGCTGGTGGTCAACAACCAGCGCCGCAGCACCGCGCACACCGAGGTCGTCGAGCGCCGCGGCGGCCCGCCGGCACCGCCGGCCTACTGAGCCGTCAGGCGTCGGCGTCGTCCGGCGCGGCCGGCACGTCGCCGGGCAGAGGGAGCCAGTCGAGCGCGCGGGGCAGGGCGCGGTCCCAGTAGGCCCACTCGTGGCCGCCCGGGGCGAGCTCGACCGTCACCGGCACCCCCTGCGCCCGCGCGGCCTCGGCGAAGCGGGGGGTCTGCTCCAGCACCTGGTCCTCGGTGCCGCAGCAGGCGTACAGCGCCGGCAGCGCGGCGGGGTCGGCCCGGCGCAGGAGCTCGTAGACGTCGTCCTCGGGCGGCGGGGCCTCGCCGAAGACCCGCTCGAGCACCGGGCCCAGACCGGGGTCGTGACGCAGGCCGGCGACGTCGAGGGCCCCGGAGAAGCTGGCGGCGGCCGCGAACCGCTCCGGGGCGCGCAGCGCCCACTTCACCGCCCCGTAGCCGCCCATCGAGACGCCGGCGACGAAGGTGTCCTCCCGGCGGGTGGAGAGGTTGAAGGTGCTGGCCGCGAAGGCGGGCAGCTCCTCGGCGAGGTACGTCCAGAACCGCTCGCCGGTGACCGTGTCGCTGCACCAGCTGGCCCGCAGCGACGGCATCACCACCACCAGGCCCAGGGGGGCGACGTAGCGCTCGAGCGAGGTGCGCCGCGCCCAGCTGGTGTCGTCGTCGCTGAGCCCGTGCAGCAGGTACAGCACCGGGTGCCCGCCGTCCCGGGCGCGGCTGGGGCTGCCCATCAGCCCCGCCGTGCGCTGCGGCAGGACCACGGTGAGCGAGGCTCCCGTGCCGAGGGCGTCGGAGTGCAGGTCGACCCGGGCGATGGCCACCGACCCATCCTGCGGTCGCCGCGGGGGACCCGCCTCAGGATCACGCCCCGGCGCCCGGCGCCCGGCGGCGCCTGGCAGGCGCGGGCGCCCGGTGCCACGATCGCCCGATGGGACTCCTGGACAGGCTGCTCGGCCGGCCCGACCGCAGCGCTCGCACCGGGCCGGCGGGCTACGAGGGCCACGCCGCGCCCCCGCCGCCGGCGCCGGCTGGACGCGGCGGGGCCGCGGAGGACGAGCGGGCGCTGGAGCGCTACCGCTACCTGCTGCGCACCGCCCCGCCGGAGCAGATCGAGCAGGCCCACGCCGAGGCGTTCGCCGCGCTGACGCCGGAGCAGCGCCGGCAGGTGCTCACGCAGCTGGGCTCGCAGGTGCCGGCGTCGGAGCGGGCGCGCAGCGACGACCCGGCGTCCCTGGCCCGGATGGCGACCCGCGCGGAGCTGCGGCAGCCCGGCACCCTCGAGCGGAGCTTCTCCCGCGGCCCGGGCGCGGGCGGGCTCGGTGGCGTCGGCCTCGGCGGGGTGCTCGCCGGGAGCCTGCTGGCCAGCGTGGCCGGGGCCTTCGTGGGCACCGCGATCGCCGACGCGATGTTCGACGCGTCCGACGGCGAGGGGGGCTACGGCGACGAGGCGGGCGCCGAGGACGGCGGCTACGGGGGCGAGGACGAGCTGGCCTCCGGCGGCTACGGCGGCGACGACCCGACCGGCGCCGGCGACTACGGCGGGGACTTCGGCGGTGGCGGCGACTTCGGTGGGGGCGGCGACTTCTGAGCCGCGCGCCGGTGTGGCGCGGTGGAGCGGGCGACGGGAATCGAACCCGCGCTATCAGCTTGGGAAGCTGAAGTTCTGCCACTGAACTACGCCCGCGAGAGCGCCCTCGAGCGCTGCGGCGACGAGCATACCGGGGTGTCCGGCGGGCCCACTACGGTGACCGCCGTGCTCCTCTCCGACCGCGACATCCGCGCCGAGCTGGCCTCCGGGCGCGTGGTGCTCGACCCGCTGGACCCCGCGATGGTGCAGCCCTCCAGCGTCGACGTGCGGCTCGACCGGTACTTCCGGCTCTTCGACAACCACAAGTACCGCGTGATCGACCCGTCGGAGGACCAGCCCGACCTGACCCGGCTGGTCGAGGTCGCCGCCGACGAGCCGTTCGTGCTGCACCCGGGGGAGTTCGTCCTGGGGTCGACCTTCGAGAGCGTGACGTTACCGGACGATCACGCAGCGCGACTTGAGGGAAAATCTTCTCTGGGCCGCCTCGGGCTGCTCACCCACTCCACCGCGGGCTTCATCGACCCCGGCTTCACCGGTCACGTCACCCTCGAGCTGTCGAACGTCGCGACCCTGCCGATCACGCTGTGGCCGGGCATGAAGATCGGGCAGCTGTGCTTCTTCCGGCTCTCCAGCCCCGCGGAGCACCCCTACGGCAGCACCGGTCCCGGCTCGCGCTACCAGGGCCAGCGCGGCCCCACGGCCAGCCGCTCGCACCTGTCCTTCCACCGCACCGACGTCGGCTGAGCCCGTGGCCGGCCCGTCGCGCGGTGCGCTCACCGGCCGCGAGGCGGGGCGGGCCCTGCTGGGCCACCACCTGCTCCTGCTGCCCGACGCCACCAGCGAGCGCGCCGTGGGGGAGCTCGTCTTCGCCCACCACCCGGACGCCGCCACCCACGCGGGCGACGGCCTGCGCCTCGGCCGGCACGCCGCGCTCGCGGGGCCGCTGCTGCTCGACGCCGGGGCCGCCGCCACGGCCGGCGTGCCCTCGCCGTGGCGGACGGTGTGGGCCCTGGACTGCCCCGCAGAGCGCGAGGGGCCGCCGCTGCCCTGGCTGACCGACCGCGACGGCC
>CADCUY010000517.1 GCA_902806005.1 uncultured Quadrisphaera sp.
GCCCTCACCAGCGCTCTCGGCCACCGGCACCGGCGCGGCGAAGACGCCCGCCTCCTGCCAGCGCCGCGCCCGGGGGCGCAGGTGCTCCAGCGCGTGGGCGGCGCACGCGGGATCCAGCGCCCCGCCGGCCAGGTCCCAGGCGTGGACGACGAGGTCGAGCAGGACCTGCTCGGCGTACTCGGCCACCGGCGTCGGCCCCGCGGACAGCTCCACCGTGCGCCCGCCGCCCACGTCGTCGGCCTCCGCCGGCAGCGCCTCCGCCGCGGCCAGCGAGGCGGCCGCGGCCCGCCGCCAGGTGCCCGCCGGGTCCTCGGCCACGGGGTCGGCGTCCTCCTGGGCCGAGACCTGCTCGGCGACCCGGTCGTAGGGCGTGCCCGCCAGCAGCCCGCGCACCCACCGGTGCTCCTCCACCAGGTGGGCGAGCACCTCCAGCCGGGTGCGCCCCGCGGCGAGGGCGGGCTCGGCCCAGACCTGCCGCCCGCCGGCGACCAGCGCGTCGACCCGGGTGCTCACCCCGTGCGCGGCCAGCGGCAGCAGGGCCCGCGCGGTGGCGGCGCGCGCCGCGAGCAGCGCCAGGGCGTAGGCCTCCTCGGCGTCGGCGTGCACCACCGTCTGCTCGGTGCCGCGGGCGGTGGCCCCGGCGGCCACCGTGACCGCCCAGCCCGCCAGGCCGGCCGGCTCCAGGCGCACCAGCGCCGGCCCGAGCAGGCCCCGCAGCGCGCCCTCGCCCGGCAGCCACAGCACCGAGTCGGCGTCGACGGAGTCCAGCGCCCACTCGGTGGTGCCGTTGAAGCCGATCACCCGGCCGGTCGGGAAGTCGTGGGTCTCCACGGTCATGTCGGAGAGCACGAAGACCTGGTCGTCCATCTCCCGGTCGGGGATGACGAACCGGTCGCCGCGGCGGGGCTCCCAGCCCAGGCCGGTGGCCGCCAGCGCCCGCGCGGTGCTGACCGAGATCATCGGCCGCTCACGACCCGGCCCCGCCGACGGGCAGCTCCTCCTGCGCGGCCAGCTGCTCCTGCGCGGGGGCGGGGGCCGGCGGGGCCGGGGCGACGGCCTCCGGCGCGCGACCGGCCGCCAGGTCGGCGACGACGGCGAGGTCGGCGACCAGCGCCGCGTACGCGGCGTCCCGGGCGTCGTCCGGCACGCGCAGCACCGAGGAGGGGTGGGCGGTGACGAGGAAGGTGGTGGTGCCGGTGGAGGTCTCGCGGACCATCGGGGTGCCCCGGTCGCGCATCACCTTCACCTGCGTGCCGAGCAGGGAGCGCACCGCCGTCGCGCCCAGGCAGACCACCACCCGCGGCGCCACCGCGGCGAGCTCGGCGACCAGCCACGGCTTGCACGCGGTGACGTGGGCGGCCTCCGGGGTGGCGTGGATCCGCCGCTTGCCGCGCGGGGCGAACCGGAAGTGCTTGACCGCGTTGGTCACGTAGACGTCCTCGCGGGCCAGGCCCGCCTCCTCCATCGCCCGCTGCAGCAGCTGCCCCGCGGGCCCGACGAAGGGGATGCCGCGCAGGTCCTCCTGGTCGCCCGGCTGCTCGCCGACCAGGGCCACGGGCGCGCTCGGGTTGCCGGCGGAGAACACCACCTGGGTCGCCGGCTCCCACAGCTCGCACCCGCGGCACGCCGGCGCCGCCTCGCGCAGCGCGTCGACCCCGGCGCCCTGCGGCACCCACTCCTGCGCCCCGGGGCGCTCGATGTTCTCGGCCACGACCCTCCCCTACCCCTCGCTGGAGCTGGCCCACAGGTTGATGTCGGCCTCCACGGCGTGCTCGTCGATCGCCGTCAGCTCCTCGTCGGTGAACGAGAGCTGCTCGGTCGCCGCCACGTTCTCCTCCAGCTGCGCCACGCTCGAGGCGCCGACCAGCACGGACGTGACGCGCGGGTCGCGCAGGGCCCAGGCCAGCGCCATCTGCGCCAGGCTCTGCCCCCGCTCGCGGGCCAGCGCATCGAGCGCGCGCACCCGGGCCAGGGTCGTGGAGGTGAGCTGGTCGCGGCTGAGCGAACCGTCCTGCGCGGCGCGGGAGCCGGCGGGCACGCCGTCGAGGTACTTGGTGGTCAGCAGCCCCTGCGCCAGCGGGGAGAAGGCGATGCAGCCGACGCCGAGCTCGCCGAGGGCGTCGAGCAGGCCCTGGGTCTCGATCCAGCGGTTGAGCATCGAGTACGAGGGCTGGTGGATCAGCAGCGGCGTGCCGAGCTCGGCCAGCGCCGCGGCGGCCGCGCGCGTGGCGTCGGCGGAGTACGAGGAGATGCCGGCGTAGGTCGCGCGCCCCGAGCGCACCGCGGTGTCGAGCGCGCCCATCGTCTCCTCCAGCGGGGTGCTGGGGTCGGGGCGGTGGCTGTAGAAGACGTCGACGTGGTCCAGGCCCATCCGGGCCAGGGACTGGTCGAGGCTGGCCAGCAGGTGCTTGCGGGAGCCGCCGCCCTGCCCGTAGGGGCCGGGCCACATGTCGTACCCCGCCTTGGTCGAGATCACCAGCTCGTCGCGGTACGGGGCGAGGTCGGTGGCCATCACCTGGCCGAACGCGCTCTCGGCGCTGCCGTAGGGCGGGCCGTAGTTGTTGGCCAGGTCGAGGTGGGTGACGCCGAGGTCGAACGCGCGGCGCAGGATCGCGCGGGTGCGCGCCAGCGGCACCGCTGCCCCGAAGCCCTGCCACAGGCCCAGGGAGACCGCGGGCAGGTCGAGGCCGCTGCGCCCGGTGCGGCGGTAGGGCTGGACGGCGTAGCGCCCCGGGTCCACCGGGTGGTGCTGGTCGCTGGGCACCGCGGTGGGGCTGCCGGTGGCCACCGCGCCCGTGGGGCGCGTCGTCGTCGTCACCGCTCCATCCTGCCGCGCAGGGCGGTGCGCGCGCGCATCACGGGGGTGGGGCCGCCGTCGCGGCCGGCGGCCCCGGCCAGCGCCGCGACGAGCGCGTCGAGGGCCGCGGCGGCGTCGGCGGCGGGGGCCCAGCCGAGGTCGCGGCGCGCCCGCTCGGTGCTCAGCAGCGGGGTGCGCGCCCCGATGTCGACCCACCCGGGGTCGGTCGGCTGGAGCCGGGCGTGCCAGGTGGCCGAGGCCAGGGCGCGCAGCACGCGCAGCGGCAGCCCCGACGACCGGGCGGCGCCGAACGCCCGGGCCAGGGCGTCGGCGTCCAGGCCGGGCTCTGCGGCGACGTTGAGGGCGCCGGGCACCCGGCGCTCCAGCACCCGCCACAGGGCGTCGGCGAGGTCGTCGGCGTGCACCACCGGCACCTGCAGCTCCCGGGGCAGCGGCAGGGCGGGCAGGGGCAGGGCGCGGGCGGCGCGCAGCAGCGGGCGCACGGGCACCAGGGGCCCGAGGAAGTAGCGGGCGATCTCGGGCCCGGCCTCGGGCTGGACCACCAGGCCGGGCCGCACCACGGTGAGCACCGGCGCCCCGGGGCGGGCCTGCGCGGCGCCGAGCAGCCCTTCGGCCTCCACCTTCTGCCGGCTGTAGGCGGAGGTCTCGATGCCGGTGGCCGGCCAGTCCTCGGCGACCGGCTGCTTGGCCCCGCGCTCGTCGACCGGGCCGGGCGCGTAGACCGCCACCGACGACAGGTGGACCAGGTGGGCGACGCCGGTGGCCGCCGCGGCGGCGGCGACGGCGCGGGTGCCGCCGACGTTGACCGCGTGCATCGCGGCCTCGTCGTGGCTGGGCTGGATCCGCCAGGCGCAGTGCACGACGGCGTCGACGTCGGCCATCGCCTCGCGCAGCACCCCCGGGGCCACCGACGAGGAGAGGTCGAGGGCGTGCCAGCGCACCCCCGCCCGCGGGCCCTCCCCGGGCGCGGGCACCCGGCGGGCCAGGCCGGAGACCTCCACCGGCTCGCCCGCCGTCCGGCGGAGCAGGGCCGTGCCGACGTTGCCGGTCGCACCGGTCACCAGGACGCGCACGCCACCACACCACCACGGCTCGGCGCCTCCCGCGCGCCGGCCGGGCTCGGGGGCCCCCGCCGGACATGCGTTCGACGCCCGCAGGTCGTAGCGTCGTGGGCATGAGCGAGCCCGACGACACCACCCCGCCCGCCGCCGACGCCGCCGAGACCGCGGAGGCCGACACCACCGAGGCCCCCGAGGCCCGGGCCACCACCTCGGGGTCGGGGCCGACGTCCCAGCCGAACGACACCCAGGACGACCCCTCGGCCATCAAGGACCCGTCCGACTGGGTCACCGGCGGCG